>OMWF01000170.1 GCA_900314665.1 uncultured Actinomycetes bacterium | reverse complement strand
GGCCCGCTCGCACCGGCTCGGCAGCTCCGGTGCACCCAGCTCGGACTGGCCGGCGTCGAGCCTGATCCCCTCAAAGGAGGAGGTCAGATCGCCATCGACGGTCAATACCTGCTGGCTTTCGGGACGAGCGCTGCGATACGAGCGCGGCTCCTGCACCGTTACCAGGATGTTTTGGGCCTCTTCATAGCGCGCCTCCTCAAAGAGCTTCTCGGAGAGCGCCAAGCGCGCGTCCGCTTCGCTGTTGAGGATGAGCTCGGCCAAGGCGTCGTCGCCCTCGATGCGAGCGATGACCTCGGGCCAGTGATACTGAAACTCAAAGTAATTGCGACAGTTCTTGGCCGCCCACGCCTCGGCATCGCGCTTCACCTTGAGGGCGATGTGCATGTATCCGCGGCCACGCAGCGCGATGGAGCGCAGGAAGGCGGTGAAGACCACGCGCCCGCCGATGCCGGCGTCCAGGAAGGGGCCGGGGTACGGGTCCAGGTCGTGGGGGCGCACCTGCAGCAGGTCGATCTGGCTGCGTCCAAACTCCACCTTTTGCTGCTGATAGATCCACCTATACGCATCGCGAGCAAAGCGCTGGTCCTCGCTCAAGCGCTCGGGCGGCAGATGGCGGATGGTCCATTGGTCGTCAAGCCACGACTCGAGCCCGTACATGCGCAGGTCGATGAGGTAGTCCAGGTCTTCGCCGCGGGTAATCCAGGGGTCGTACGAGACCCGCCGGAAGGCCTCGTAATGAATGGCAGTGAGGCCGCCGTAGAGGGTGTTGGCGCGAGAAAGCCGAGCCCCGCCCATGGCCTGGTCGATGTAGCGGTTGAACAGCTCGTTCTGACGCCAGCGGACGTCGTACCAGTGCTTTTTCTCGGGTGCGTGACGGGATCCGTGACGGTCGAGGTAGATGCCGGTCTTGACAAAGACGGGTACCCCGCGGCGAGTCTGTCCACCCAGGCCGTAGCAGGCGCGCTCGACAAAATCGCGCTGTTCGATAACTTCGTCATCATCCACAAAAATGACCGAGTCGTGACCCAGGATGGCAGCCAGCGCCAGCCCCAGATTGCGGATGGCGCCGTACCCATCGAGGTCGATGCCCTCGGCAAAGGCACCAAGACCCAGCTCGGTCAGACGGTCGTGGATAATGGCCACCTGCTCGGGACCCACGGTGATGATGTCAAGCTCGGGGAAGCTGGCCGTGATGGTGCGCACCCAGGGCGCGGCCATCTCCTCGGCGCCCTGCTCGGAAGCCACCAAAAGAGCGATGCGGCCCACCCCGTCGGTCTCGGTCAGCGATTCAAGGCATCGGACCAGCTCACCGGTGGTGCCCACGACCGAAGAGTGGTCGTACTTGGTGTTGTCATGCTCGGAGCTGCGACGCTTGCGCATCGACCAATAGGTCGGAATCACGATCAGCGGGTTCATCTAGTTCTCCAGACTCATGCAGGGCTCGTTTATGGTGTGGTTGCCATGCGGTGGGCTTCCAGCGCATGTGCATAAGCTGCTTACCAAACTCTATCAGCAAAGGGCGCGCCTGTAACGTAATTCCTGGCAAGAGCAGGCCTTGAGGCGAGAACAGCGCGGGGCTGCCAACCCTAAGCCGCCACGTGGGTCACCGCAGCCGACAGCTCGCCACGACCCGTCCCACGCAAAAGGGGCGTCCGGACCATTCCGTCCGAACGCCCCCAAACAGCAACGTTAGCGTGGGTTTGCGCGCTTACCCCAGCAGCCTCTGAGCAATCTGCACCGCGTTGAGGGCCGCGCCCTTGCGGATCTGGTCCATCACGCACCAGAACGAGATGCCATAGTCGACCGAGAAGTCCTTGCGGATGCGTCCCACGTAGACGTCGTTGGTGCCGGCCAACAGGGCGGGCATGGGGTAGCCGTTGTGGGCGGGGTCGTCGTTGACAACCAGGCTTTCACCGGCCGACAGCGCCTCGCGCGCCTGCTCGGGGGTGATGGGCGCCTCAAACTCGACGTTGATGTACTCGGAGTGGCTGCGCAGCACCGGCACGCGGGCGCAGTTGGCGGCCACCTTCATGTCGGGATGACCCATGATCTTGCGGGTCTCGACAATCATCTTCCACTCCTCCTTGGTGGAGGCATCCTCCAGGAAGACGTCGATGTGCGGAATCACGTTGAAGGCGATCTGGTCGGTAAAGGCGTGCGGCTCAAAGGGCTCGCCGGCCAGGTAGGCGCGGGTCTGGTCGTACAGCTCCTGCATAGCGGGGGCACCTGCGCCGGAAGCGGCCTGGTAGGTGGAGGTCACGACGCGCTTGATAGGAGCGACCTTCTCGAGTGCCGCCAGGGCCACCACCATCATGATGGTCGAGCAGTTGGGGTTGGCGATGACGCCGGAGTGCCACTCCAGGTCCTGCGGGTTGACCTCGGGGACCACCAGGGGCACGTCCTCCTCCATGCGGAAGGCCGAGGAGTTGTCAATCATGATGGCGCCGGCGTCCACCACGGCCTCGCGGAACATGCGGGACACATTGGCGCCCGCCGAGAAGAGCGCGATGTCGACGCCCTTGAAGCTCTCGGGAGTCATCTCCTCGACCGTGAGCTCGGTGTCCCCGCACATGACCTTCTTACCTGCAGATTTTGCCGAAGCCAAGGGGATGATGCGGGAGGCGGGAAACTTGAGGTCGTCCAGTACCTTCAAGAACTCCTGACCCACGGCACCAGTTGCGCCGGCGACGGCAACCACGGGGTTGCTCGGCAGGGACTTGTTCCAGGACATCTTGGCTCCTCTCTCAAGGGCGCACGCAGACCCGGTGCCCAGGGCACCTGTCGCGCAGCACGCCCGATTACCAGGCAGATTTGATCAGCGGCCCTTAGCGGCTTTGGCGGCCAGCTCCTCGCGCGAAAGCATGGTCTCCTCAAAGAGGTCATCAGAATCCAGGCCAAAGGCGGTGTGCAGACAGGAAACCGCACGTTCCAGCTCGTCGGCTTTAATGACCACGGAGATGCGAATGGCGGAGGTGCTAATCATCGAGATGTTGACATCGTTATCGGCAAGCGTCTGGAACATTTTAGCGGCGATGCCGGGGTTCGAGCGCATGCCGGCCCCCACCACCGAGAGCTTGGCGATGGACTCGTCCACCACCATCTCGCGAGCGCCCAGCTCCTCGACGACCTTCTCGCCCGTCTCGCGCACGCGCGCCAGGTCGGCCAGCGGAGTCGTGAACGAGATGTCGGTCTGGCCATTCTCGGACAGGTTCTGAATGATCATGTCGATATTGGCATGGGCGTCATCGGCCATGGCCGAGAAGACCCGGGCAGCCACGCCCACGTTATCCGGCACGTCTCGAATAGTGACCTTGGCCTCAGACTTATCGAATGCGATACCAGACACGATAGCTTGCTCCATGGTGTCGTCCAACTCCTTCACGATGGTACCGGGCTCGTTGCTAAATGCGGAACGGCAGTGGATGACCACGCCATAGGTACGGGCCATCTCGACGCAACGAGCCTGCAGCACGCCGGCACCGCAGCCGGCGAGCTCGAGCATCTCGTCGTAGCCAATCTCATCAATCTTGCGGGCGCGCGGGTCGAGACGCGGGTCGACCGTGTAGACGCCATCGACGTCCGTGTAGATTTCGCAGACATCGGCATGCAGACCAGCGGCGATGGCAACGGCGGTGGTGTCCGAGCCGCCACGACCCAAGGTGGTGATGTCGCCCAAGGGATCGATGCCCTGGAAGCCGGCGCAAACCGCAATGTACCCGCTCTTGAGGGCTTGGATCAACCGGTCGGTCTTAACCTCGGTGATCTTGGCCTTGGTGTGGCCTGAGTCGGTAAGCATGCCCGCCTGCCAGCCGCTAAAAGACATGGCCTTGTGGCCCAGGGCCTCGATGGCCATGGCCAGCGCGGACATGGAGACCAGCTCGCCGGTTGAGAGCATCACGTCGAGCTCGCGAGCGGGAGCGTTGGGGTTGAGCTCGTCTGCCAGGGCAACCAGATCGTCAGTCGATTTGCCCATAGCCGAGACCACGGCTACCACGTGATGGCCCTGCGTGCTGTAATCGACCAGGCGCTGAGCCACATTCACGATGCGCTGCGGCGTGGCGACCGAGGTGCCTCCAAACTTGGCAACGATCAAAGACATGCGCGGCGATGCCTCCCCCTCCGTAGTTCCAAACAGGTCGCAGCACCGGGCTGAAAAGAGCCCTAACTGCGGTCGCACAGGATTCACATACTAATGCTTGCGCCAGATACCTGCGCTGTTGACGAGTTGACGCGCGGCAAGGCGGGCTAACGGGGACGGCGTGCGGTGTGAGCCTGGCTCCAAGCCGTTCGGCAGGGACCGGATGTGCGAGATTTGAGCTTTTGCGAGGTTTTAAGTCACAGATCACCTTCCGATGTACGAGATTTGAGCTTATGCATGATTTCAAGAGGCGAGAAGGCCTCTCAGGAACGAAGTCAGCCCTGCGCTCCGCTAGCATCCTGGGGCTTTCTCCCACTCGAT
>OMWF01000158.1 GCA_900314665.1 uncultured Actinomycetes bacterium | reverse complement strand
GGGCAGCGCGTTGCGCCCTCCTTGACCTCTTCCAGGCAGAAGGGGCAGGTGGGGGGCTTGGGCGCCGCCTCATCCTGGTGGTGGGTGAGCTTCTTGCCCGCGTCTTGCATCTTGTTTACGGCCTTGATCAGGCAGAACACCACCAGGGCGATGATCAGGAAGTTGATGACTGCGCCGATGAACGACCCAAAGTTAAAGGAGACGCTATCGGTCACGGCGATGTTCAGGGCCCCCATGTCGGTGCCCTTGCCGCCGCTCACGAGCGTGATGAGCGGGTTGATGATGTCGGTGGTGAGCGAGGTCACGATGGCCGTGAACGCGCCGCCGATGATGATGCCGACGGCCATGTCCATCACGTTGCCGCGGTTGATGAACTCCTTGAATTCCTTAAGAAAACCCATGGTAGCCCCGTCCTTCCCCTCATAAGAGCCCCTGCGTGAGGGCCGTGTACGTGCGGTCATGATAACGCAGGTGGGGGAGGCGAACCTCGCATATGGCAACGTTATCTCAGAGATGGCCGAGAAACTCGCCGAGGTGCCCGAGTCGGCAGAAGAGCGGGCGCCCGTCAGCTCATCGCCGGCGGGCGCCCGTGTGCGGTGCCGTTCTTACTTAGTTGTCAGGCTTTAGACCAGCTTGACGTCGACCAAGGCCTCGTCGTCCTCGTCGGCCAGGTCTCCTGCGTCGGTCAGCAGGGCGCGGATGTCGTCGAAGGCGCCTTGAATCTCTTGAAGCTTGGCTGCGGTCTTGGGCATCTGACCGCCATCGGCCAGGTGATAGAGCTGGTGCGTCCAACGGCGCATGAGGGCGACCTCATCGTCAATCTGCTTGATGGTGCTCTTGAGCTGGTTGGTGTTGACGCCGTTGCTGCACATGATGGCTCCTATCGCATGACTCGCTTACAGGTATTGCTGGATAAGGGACATGACGCTTTCCTTGGGACGGGCGCCGACCAGCTGCGTGACCGGCTTGCCGCCCTTGAAGAGAATCATCGTGGGGATGGAGGCGATGCCAAACTTCTGTGCGGTCTGGGGGTTCTCGTCTACGTTGACCTTGCCCACGGTAAGGGCCTGCTCCTGCTCGGCAGCGATCTCATCGAGAACGGGGGCCATCATGCGGCAGGGGCCGCACCACGACGCCCAGAAATCGACCAGGATGGGCTTGTCGGCGCCCTCGATGGTGGCGGCAAAGTTTTGGTCGGTGAGCTCGATCGGTTTCATGGCATCCTCCTCTAAGCAGATGCTTCGGGTCGATAATAACACTAAATGTAAAAGCGTAACCTCAGGCGTTCCCGACCTGTCCGGACGGTATCCGTTGAGGGTCGGGTGGCCTCACGCCCAAACTATAGTCGCGAGGCGTCGTAAACGCTATGCGGGGGAAGTATCATGACGGAAACGGTACGGCGAGCGCAATGCTCCATGTCATAGCATCTGCCTGCGAATATGCACCGATGTACCAGATGGGGAAGGAGAATCGGATGGCTCGAGGCGCGATGGGCGAGAAGTCGACAAGTCCGTCTCCTGTCCGCGCTGGCGGGTACGAGGAGCGGCGTCGCGCGTATCAGGCGATGTTGGAGACGCGCGCTCGGGAGATGCTGAAGCCGTATGAGGAGCATCTCTCAGGCAGCTTGCAGGCTACGCTGCTGGCAGTCAAGGGAGGGCCGGGCGCCACCGAGCTGGCCGGGGGAGCCCCGCTCTCGGGGCCGGATGGCAAAGCGCTGGAGAAGTCTCTGCCACGGCTGGGCTTTGATTCGGCTGAGGTGGGGGGTTGTCTGATCGAGACGCCCGGAGGGGCCTCCCTGACGGGCGACGACCTGGCTTTGGTGATCGCGGTCATCGACCCGATTGTGGTGGTGGCGCTCGATCGCCAGGCGCTTCTCGCGTGCAGCCAGGCGCTGGGCATAGAAGAGCCGCCGGCATGCGGAGTGCCGACGGCTTCTCGTTTGGGGCCGGTGGTTGTGGCAGTCGATGGGTTTGAGCAGCTGCTCTCCACGCCTGAGGGCAAGCGAAAGGCGTGGGCTCAGCTTAGGCGTGCGCAGCGTCCCGGCGAGCCGTACTGATTCTAGAGCAGAACCGCTGTTGGGACGTGACGCTGCGCACTTCTCAGCCTGCGCGCCTCGGCTGCTGGATGAGAGCTAATCCTCTTCGATGTCCTCGATGGCGCCCATCGGGCACTCTTCCATGCAGTTGCCGCAGGCCGTGCAATCGTCCTCATTCTCGACGACCGCGTGGTCGCGCGAGATGTCGAGCACTCCGGTGGGGCAAGCATCGACGCAGATGCCGCAACCGGTGCAATCGTCCTTGTTGATGATGGGGCGAGACATATATTGCTCCTCTGTGCGTGATATCCCTTATATGCCCGAAAGCATATTTTGCCATGTCCGCTGCTCGTCGGGTGCCGCTGCGGTGTGCCCGAGGACATCGCTACAAGCAGTAGATGCACAGAACATAATCGTACCATTGAACGCTGGCAAGACCGCAATCCTGACAAATTCACCTATGGGGCGCTCGGGAGCCTGATAGTAGCCAGGCTGGAACCACAGAAGCCCACACCTCCCGCTCCAACTTTTGACGGCTTTGGCCAGGGGCGCCGCCGGGAGGTCGCGTTGGTGCCAACTTTTGACGGCTTTGGCCAGCTCGAGGCCGCGGGACCCGGGCGACGGGAAGGGGCTGTTTCCATAACACCAGGTAGACCTGTC
>OMWF01000151.1 GCA_900314665.1 uncultured Actinomycetes bacterium | reverse complement strand
TTCCGAGGGTCCGGCTGACCCGCGCTCCCGCTATCTCATCCTGGGAGGCGTCATCGGAGCGGTTCTCGGCACGCTGCTGGTCAAGCTCTGGAGCATGCAGGTCATCTCCAGCAAGACCTACACCAAGCTGGCCGAGGCCAACGCCCGCACCACCTATACCGTTCAGGCGCCGCGCGGCCGCATCCTGGACCGCAACGGCAACGTGCTGGTGGATAACCGCTCATCGGTCACGGTCATGGCCAACCCGGACGTGTCGGGCGACCGCACCGTGATGCGCCGCCTGTCGGTGGTGCTCGGCATCCCCTACGCGGCTGTGCGCCAACGGGTCTCCTCGACCACCGGCGGCGCCCAGGCCGACCGCGTGGTGGCAAGCGACGCCCCCAAGCGCGCGGTGGCCTTCATCTCCGAGCATCCGCAGGCCTTTCCGGGCATCTACATCGAGAGCCGAACCGAGCGCAGCTATCCGTACGGGACGCTGGCCGCCCACGTGCTGGGGTACACCGGCACCATCTCCGAGGAGGAGCTGGCGGCCGCCAGCACATCGGACTCCGGCTCGTCGATCGGGTACGAGAGCGGCGACATCGTGGGCAAAGCCGGTGCGGAGTATCGCTACGAATCCGTGCTGCAGGGCATCAAGGGCGAGCGCACCGTGGAGGTGGACGCCTCCGGCAACGTGGTGAGCCAGATCGAGTCGATCGAGCCTCAGATGGGCAATGACGTGCGATTGACGCTCGATATCAAGGTGCAGCAGCGGGCCGAGGAGTCGCTGCAGGCGGCCATGGAGCAGGCACGTAAGAACGGTGATGTGGGCGACGCCGGCGCCGTGGTGTGCATGGACGTCAAAGACGGCGGAATCATCGCCATGACGAGCTACCCCACCTACGACCCGAGCGTCTTTATCGGCGGCGTCTCAAACGACGTCTGGGATTCCCTGAGCGGCGACGATTCGGGCTATCCGCTCACCAACCGGGCTATCGCCGGCCAGTACCCGGCGGCCTCCACCTTCAAGGCCTTCACCGGTTTGGCCGGCCTCGAGTACAACTACACCTCGCCGTACACCACCGTCGACTGCACCGGCACATGGACGGGATTTGGCAAAGACTGGCCACAGAAGTGCTGGTATGAGGCCGGCCACGGCCCCATGAACTTCATCGACGGCATCGTGGAATCCTGCGACGTGGTCTTCTATGAGATCGCCCGCCAGTTCTATCGCGACCGCGACACCGTCGGCGAGGACGCCCTGCAGGACTTCATCAAGCAGTGGGGCTTCGGCTCGAAGACCGGCATCGACTTGCCCGGGGAGGCTGCCGGCCGGGTGCCCACCCCGGAGTGGAAGCTCAGCTTCAACCGCGACACCCCTGAGAACGGCCAGTGGATGCCCGGCGACTACTCCAACCTCATCATCGGTCAGGGAGACCTGCTCGTCACCCCGCTGCAGGTGGCCCAGGGCTACATGTGCATCGCCGGTAACGGCTCCAGCCCCGTGCCCCACGTGTTCTACGATGTGCTGAGCCATGACGGCCAGTCGCTCATCCAGTACCAGGGAAGAAGCACGCTGCACCCCTCGTTCAAGCAGTCCAACATGGACATTCTCCATGAGGCGCTGACCGACCAGGTGACCCGGGGGCACGTGATCGCCCTCTTTGATGAGCTCGGGATCGCCACAGCCGGCAAGACCGGCACCGGAGAAGTTGCGGGCAAGGGCGATTGCGCCTGGTATGTGGGGTACGGCCCGGTCGACGATCCAAAGTACGTGTGCTCCTGCGTGGTCGAGCAGGGCGGCGCCGGCGGCGAGATCGCGGCGCCCGTGGTGCGCAACGTCCTCGCCGCGGCTCTGGGCGTGGACAAGGAGTTCAGCACCGACACCGTCTCGGATAGCGCGCGGTAGGGGAGAGGAGGAAGAAGCATGCCGGTCGCACCGACTGTGGCTGCCGGGGGCAACCACTCCGCCACCAACGTCAAGCGTCGCTGGCACCAGGCCATCGACCTTCCGCTGCTGCTCTTCGTGGGCTGCCTGACCGCCTACGGCCTCGTCATCGTCTCCTCCGTGACCCAGGGGTCGAGCGAGTACTCGCCGGCGCACCAGGCCGTGGGCGTGGCGCTGGGCGTCATCATGATGGCCATCATGTGGCGTCTCGACTATCGGGCCTTCGAGCATTGGGTGATGCCGCTGCTCGTCATCGACGTGGTCCTGCTGCTCTCCCCCCACCTGCCGGGCATCGGCGTCTCCGCCAACGGCGCCACCTCCTGGGTCCGCATCGCTGGGGTGCAGCTTCAGCCGGGCGAGCCGGCCAAGATCGTCACCATCCTGCTGATGGCTGCGGTCGTGGCCCGCTACCGGGGGCGCATCAACGACCCGCGCGACTACCTGCACGTGCTCTTCGTGTTGGGCATCCCCTTCGTCTGCATCATGCTGCAGCCCGACCTGGGCAGCGGCCTGGTCATCCTCATCATCGGCGCCACCATCCTCTTTGTGGGCGGCGCCAGCTGGAGGCACCTGCTCATCACCATCGCCATCCTGGGGGCGCTGGTGGCGGCGGCGCTGGCCTTGGACCCGGTCTTGGACGCCGCGGCGGGGCATGACGTCTTCATCAAGACCTATCAGATGAACCGCCTGCTGGTCTTCTTGAATCCTGACCTCGACCCCACCGGCGTCGGCTACAACCTGCGGCAGGCGCAGATCGCCATCGGATCGGGAGGGGTCTTTGGAAAGGGCCTGGGCAACGCCACCCAAAGCGCCCTCGGCTTTCTGCCCGAGGCGCCCACCGACTTCATCTTCTGCGTGGTGGGCGAGTCCACCGGCTTCATGGGGTCGCTTCTGCTGCTGGCGCTCTATGCAGGGCTCTTTGCCTGCACCATCAACGTCATGCGCCGCTCGCGCGACCGCTTTGGGTCGCTCATCGCGGCGGGCATCATCGGCATGTGGATCTTCCAGGTCCTGGAGAACATCGGCATGGACCTGGGGCTGATGCCCATCACCGGCATCCCCTTGCCCTTCATGAGCTACGGCTCGTCGTTCATGCTCGTCAACTTCATGGCCGTGGGACTGTTATTGTCAATCTGGAAGGAACGACCGCTGCAGCGCCGGTAGGCGGTGCCAGAGGTACTGAAGGGACGGTGCAGCGTGGCCCGAAAGAACAGCGTGCTCAAGAACATACCTATAAAGAAGCTCATCGCCGCAGCTCAGGATCTGGGCGGGGCGGATAAGAAGAGCGTCCGGGTGGATATCTGCATCGATGCCACCGCCCCCCAGGCGGCGGCGGACGCGGTCCGGCGCCTGTTCACGCCCGTGTCGGACCGCGGTCGCGTGCATATCGAGGAGTTCGGAGAGGTCGCCTACCAGGTGGCTCCGGACGCCGGGCTGCTGGTGATCGTGGCCGGCCGCTCCGATGCCCTCTCGCGCACCGTGGCGCAGGCTGTGGTGACCGACAAGCCCGTGGTGGTCTGCGCCGCGGATTCCAAGGGCGTCTACGAGCGCAGCCAGAGGACGTCCTTCCCGCTCGAGCCCACCGACATCGTGGACATGGACGCCGTCCACAACTATGCCGCCTTCGAGAAGAGCCTGGCCGCCTGGATCGTCGATAACGATGGCTGCGACCAACTGGCCCTGGCCGCAAACTTTGCCTTTCTACGTCGCCCGCTGGCGGTCGACTGCCGGCAGCGCACCGCGTTGGAGTGCGGGGTGGTGGCGGCCGTGCCCCTCATCCCCGGGGCGGACATGCCCGTCCTGATCGCCCTTCAGGGCAAGATGATCCTGCAGATCGCCGCCGCCTTTGGTAGGCCGATTTCCACCGACACCATCGTCGAGGTGGCGGTCACCCTTCCCACCGCCTTTGGCGCCCGCACGCTGGCGCGGTCGCTGTGCAAGCGCTTCCCTCACCTGGCTTGGGTTATGAGGGGCCTCACCGCGTACGGCATCACCTCCGCCTTGGGGGCTGCCCTGACCGAGTTCTTTGCCCGCGGCGGCCTGCCCGCCAACATCTCCCAAGCCCTTGATGACGCCCGGCAGCGCATCGGCGGTTTGGGCGGGGGCGCCGTGGAAGCGGTCGTCGGCAAGGTCTTTGGGGCCTCGGACGAGGCCGAGGAGGGCGGCGGCGACCGCGCGGCGGCGGAAGACCCGGGCCAAGACGAGTACCTGCGGGCGCTTGGCGTCGATCCGAGCGAGGTCGACGGGCATCTGCCGGCCGCGGGCCGCTTGGGGGCGGGAGCATGACAGACACCCCGCGCGTCAGCCTCTGGGAGCGCATCGAGCCACTTCTTTCCCAGGTGAGCAAGCCGAGCCGCTACCTTGACCACGAGTACGGCACCGATTGGCGCCAGGAGGCCTCCTACCGGGCGGTGCTCATCTACCCCGACACCTATGAGATCGGCCAGGCCAACCAGGGTCTGACCATCCTCTACCACGACCTCAACGCCACCCCCGAGGTGAGCTGCGAGCGCAGCTACCTGCCCTGGCCGGACCTCTCCGACCTGATGCGCGAGAAGGGCATCCCGCTCTTCTCGCTCGAGGGCTGCGCCCCGGTGGCCAGCTTCGACCTGGTGGGCATCACCCTGCCCCACGAGCTCTGCTACACCAACGTGCTGGAGACGCTCGACCTGGCGGGCATCCCCCTGCATGCCGCCGAGCGCGGCGAGGGCGACCCCATCGTGGTGGGCGGCGGGCCGTGCAGCTACAACCCGGAGCCGCTGGCCCCGTTCTTCGACGTCTTCTCCATCGGCGAGGGAGAGGAGGCGCTGCCCGAGCTGGCCTGCCTGCTCAGGCGCCTGCGCGACGAGGGTGCCACCCGCGCTCAGACGCTTGCCGCGGTAGCCCGGCTGGACGGCTTCTACGTGCCGTCGCTCTACCGCATAGGCGCGCACGGCGAGGCGCTGCCCGATGCGCCCGGCGCCCCCGCCCAGATTGTCAAGCGGGTGGTGGCGGACTTTGAGTCATCCACCCCCAACGCCCAGCGCATCGTCCCCTACGCCGAGGTGGCGCACGACCGCTATGCGGTGGAGGTGCTGCGCGGCTGCGCCCGGGGCTGCCGTTTCTGCCAGGCCGGCATGGTCTACCGGCCGGTGCGCGAGCGCAGCGCCGACCAGATCGTGGGCGCGGTGGCGGAGGGGCTTGCCTGCACGGGCTTTGACGAGGTCTCGCTCACCTCGCTCTCCACCACCGACCACTCCCAGCTGCCCGAGGTGCTGCGGCGGCTCAACCGGCGGCTCGAGGGAACGGGGATGAACGTCTCCATCCCCTCGCAGCGGGTGGACGCCTTTGGCATCGAGATGGCGCTGCTGGTGGCGGGCCGCAAGAAGGGCGGCCTCACGCTGGCTCCCGAGGCGGGCACGCAAAGGCTCCGCGACGTCATCAACAAGGGCATCACTGAGGACAACATCATGAATGCGGTGCGCTCCGGCGTGGAGGCCGGCTGGCGCCACATCAAGCTCTATTTCATGTGCGGGCTGCCTACCGAGACCGACGAGGACGTGCGCGGCATCGGTGAGCTGGTGGACCGCATCGGCCGTGCGGCGGCGGAGGTGCTTCCGCCCAACCAGCGCAAGGCGGTGCGCATCGCCGTGTCCTGCGCCGTCTTCGTTCCCAAGCCGGACACCCCCTTCCAGTGGTGCGGCCAGCTCACGCGCGATGAGGTCGAGCACCGCCAGGAGGTGCTGCGGCAGGCCATGCCGCGCAGGGGAGTGACGCTTTCCTGGCACGATTCCGCTCCCAGCCTGGTGGAGGCCGCCATGGCCCGGGGATCGCGGAACCTGGCGCCGGTGATAGAGGCCGCTTGGAGGGCGGGTCAGCGCTTCGACGCCTGGACCGAGCACTTCTCGATCGACCGCTGGCTTGAGGCGGCCGAGAAGTGCGGCGTCGACCTGGGAGCCATCGCCAGCGCCGAGCTGCCGCTTGACGAGCCCCTGCCCTGGGACCACATCTCGGCCGGGGTGAGCCGTGCCTACCTGGAGCGCGAGTGGGAACGGGCGCTTGCCGGGCAGACCACGCCGGACTGCACCTTTGCCAGCTGCACCGGCTGCGGCGTCTGCCCCGCGCTGGGGGTTGCAAATGACGTCAAGGGGGTGCGCCGTGGCTGATGAGGAGCGCTTTTTGCTGAGAATGCGCTACGCCAAGCTGGGACGGCTGCGATTTCTCTCGCATCTGGAGGTGACTCGGGCCCTGATGCGCGCCGTGCGCCGGGCTGGGCTGCCCTATGCCGTGAGCCAGGGCTTCTCGCCGCATATGAAATGCGCCTTCGGGGCTGCTCTGCCGGTCGGTTGCTGCGGACTTGACGAGTACCTTGACCTGCAGCTGACGCGCTACGTCGAGCCGGCGGAGGCGCTCTGCGCCCTGCAAGCCGCGACTCCCGAGCTCCTGCCGGTGCTCGCCTGCGCGTACCTGCCGGCAGACGAGCCGGCGCTGACCGCCGGCTACCCGGTGATGGAGTACGCGGCCCTGGTCGACGCCTCGGCCTTTGGGACGGATGAGGGTCGGGGCATCGCCGGGGTGCGCCAGGCGGTCGAGGACCTGC
>OMWF01000079.1 GCA_900314665.1 uncultured Actinomycetes bacterium | reverse complement strand
TTTGGGAGTTCAGATTGCAGGCTTGGAATCTGATGCATATGCATGCATAAAATCATAAATATATGCGCAATTACGAGAACCCCATCTCGAGTCGTCCGAGCAAAGCATGCGCGGGGGCGCATCTCGAGCGGCTGGTGCCGGGTTCGTCAAGGAACCCACCCAAGCTACTGGCGCTGAGTTTGCTTGCAAGTCCCGCCCTGAGCTGCCGGAACCGCATGAGTCCGCAAACCTCGCCCCGAGGAGTCGAGCCGATTCCGGCCATCAACCCTATCTCGACCGCCAATGCCCTGGCATAAAAAACGACCCCGCATAAGCGGGGCCGCAGCTCTTGCATGAAGTTCGGAGACTTACTTGCCGGGAGCCTTGGGGGCAGCGGGGGCACCGGGGGCCTTGGGGGCAGCAGGAGCGCCGGGAGCCTTGGGGGCACCAGGAGCAGCGGGAGCACCAGGGGCGGCGGGAGCGCCGGTGGCAGCAGCCTCGGCAGCAGCGATCTGCTCGGAGAAGTCCGTCTTGCAGAACGGGCACTTCTTCATCATGACGCCGCCGATCATCTGAACTTTCTTACCGCACACAGGGCACTCGATAGCCTGTGCAGCACCTCCGGGCCTAAAGCACATGAGGAAACCTCCATCCATTGGAAAACCGTACGATTGATTCTTGCATTCTTAGAGGAAATATACCAGTGGGACTCGGCACATGGTAGTGGAGTAAGTCACATAGATGCAGGTAAACAATCAGATTAAGGGAACTAACCGACTAAACACTATTCTCGAATAAATATAAATTAACAATCTGCATATAGCGAGGGGTGAGCAGCGGCTATTCATTTGCACTGCCGGTGAAAAGCCATAGAGACGATGATACATGAATCATCCTTGTTGATTAGTGCTCTACACCGATATAACCCCCTCGAACGACTGGAATTGTTGAAAAAGAGGGTATTGTTCACGTGGTTAAAAGGTATGCGCGCTGCATCTGCACGTGTCTGGAGGTGCCGCTCTGCAGCGCAACATCGCTCGGTCTGACCGGGCGAGCAGACCGAGGAAGAGAGAGGGATAACGTGGCTGACGCAAGAACCATCGACCAAAAGGTCGACATCCACGCGCCCGGTGTGGTGGTCAGGAAGTCCGCGTGCTACTTCTGCCACCAGAACTGCGGCGTGCTGGCCTATGTGAAGGACGGCGACGTCATTCGCATCGAGGGCAACCCGGAGCACACCACCAACCTGGGTGGTCTCTGCTGCCGCGGCAACATCGCCCTCAAGCACCTGCATCACCCGGGGCGCATCAACCACCCGCTGAAGCGTGCGGGCGCAAAGGGCGAGAACAAGTGGGAGAAGATCTCCTGGGATCAGGCTATCACCGAGATTGCCGAGAAGCTCAACCAGATCAAGGCTGAGTCCGGCCCTGAGGCTGTGGCCACCGCGGGCGGCACCCTGCGTACCGACGACTGGTCGCGCCGCCGCTTCATGAACCTCTTCGGCTCTCCCAACAGCTTCCACAACGCCCTTCTCTGCTGGATCCCCACCTTCATGGTGGAGACTGCAGTGAGCGGCTGGAGCCCGTTTGAGACCGAGCTCTCCAACTCCCGCGTGCTGATTCTCTGGGGCGTCAACCCCGGCGCTTCCAACATGCCTGGCATGCGCGGGTACTCGGACCTCAAGAAGAACGGCCTCAAGATCATCGTGGTCGACCCCCGCTACTCCGAGACCGCTGCCCACGCCGACCTGTGGCTGCCGCTGCGTCCGGGTTCGGACACCGCGCTGGCCCTGGCCATGATCAACGTCATCATCAACGAGGGCCTCTTTGACTTCGAGTTCGTTGACGAGTGGTGCGAGGGCTTTGGCGAGCTGGCCGACCACGTCGAGGAGTACACCCCCGAGTGGGCTGCTCCTCTGACCTGGCTCGACCCGGAGGACATCCGCAAGGCCGCCCGCATGTACGCCATGAATAAGCCCGGCAACATCCAGTGGGGCTGCACGGCCGACCAGCTAGGCCGCACCGCCGGTGCCGGCATGCACGCCCGCGCCGTCCTGCGCGCCATCACCGGCAACCTCGATAAGCCCGGTGGAGACGTCATGCCCGGCCCCGCCGCCTACATCACTGATGAGGAGCTCGAGGCAAACGACCGTCTGCCGGACGAGGTCAAGCCCAAGCAGATCGGCTACGACAAGTTCAAGCTCACCTCGTGGCAGGGTTACGGCCGCATCGCCGAGATCTCTAAGGCCACGTGGGGCAAGGCTCCCACGGCCGAGTGGATGTGCGAGGCCCACGGCCCCAGCGTCTTCAAGGCCATTCTCACGGGCGACCCCTACCAGGTCCGCGCCCTGCTCGTCTCGGCCACCAACCCGCTCAACTCCTATGGCGACACCAAGATGGTGCTGGCCGCCATCAAGAAGGTCGAGTTCCTGGTGGTCTGCGACTACTGGATGACCCCCACGGCCGTCTTCGCCGACTACGTGATGCCCATCGCCGGCGCCCTGGAGCGTCCGACCATCCACACCAACTACGGCGTCACCGACTCCATCGTCGCCACCGAGCGCGCTATCGACCCGCTCTACGAGCGCCACACCGACTACCAGTTCTGGCGTGACCTGGGCCGTGCCTGCGGCCAGACCGCCGAGGACTGGCCTTGGGAGCGCGAGGAGGACGTCTACTTCTACATGCTCCAGCCGCTGGGCCTGCCCTGCGAGAGCTACGACGACTTTGTCGAGAACCTGGGCGGCGCCTACTATCCGCCCCAGCACTTCTACCGCTATAAGGAGAAGGGCTTCTGCACGCCGTCGCGCAAGGTCGAGCTGTCCTGCGGCCTGCTCGAGGAGCTCGGATACCCTGCGCTGCCCACCTACATCGGCCCGGTCGAGAGCGAGGTCGAGACCTCCGAGGTGGCCAAGGAGTACCCGCTGGTGCTGACCACCGGCGGCGGCTTCATGCCGTACCACCACTCTGAGCACTTCCAGATCAAGGAGATCCGCTACCTCTACAAGGATCCCCGCTTCACCATGAACCCCCGCACCGCTGCCAAGATGGGGATCAAGGAGGGCGACTGGTGCTGGATCGAGACCCGTCGCGGCCGCATCAAGCAGCGCGCCAACCTCGAGGAGACCGTCGATCCGCGCGTCATCTACGCACAGCGCGGCTGGTGGTACCCCGAGCGCGAGCTCGACACCGAGAATCCGTACGGCTGCCTGGACTCCAACGTCAACGTCATCACCTCGGTCGATGACGCCGACTGCGATCCCATCGGCGGCTCCTGGGCCAACCGCGGCCTGCTGTGCAAGGTCTACAAGGTGCAGGAGGGCGACAAGGTGACCAACGAGTGGTCCATCCCCGGTTCCGCCTCCGAGCCCGGCATCCATGAGACCTACAGCACCTCCAAGCTGGCTTACGAGGTCGTTCCCAAGGAGCGCCGCCACTATCCCGCCGAGTTCGAGGTCCCCGAGGGCCTGGAGTACGACGAGCTGCGCCGCACCGCCTACCAGCCCGGCACCGGCTACCGCTACGACCAGAACTCCGGCTGGCTCATCGACGACTCCACCAACGTCTACTACGACCTGGTCACCGGCTACGCCTATGACCCGACCGCCAACGACCTGGTGGACACCGAGGGCAACCACTACGACATGCAGACCCGCGAGCTCAAGGTCCTCTCTGAGACCCCGACTTTCGATATGCCCGAGGGTCTCACCTGGGACGTTCCCACCCAGCAGGCGTGGGATCCGGCTACCGGCCAGGTCTATGACCCCAACTCCGGTTGGCTGATCGACCCCAATACCAACGTCTACTACGACGTGGTGACCCGTTACGCTTACGACCCTGCCGCCAACGACCTGGTCGACGCCGAGGGCAACCACTATGACCTCGAAACCCGCGAGCCGAAGGGAGGTGCGCAGTAATGACTCGGTATGCCATGGTTATCGACCAGCGCCGTTGCATCGGCTGCCAGTCGTGCACGGTCGCGTGCCGCACCTGGAACGACCTGCCCATCGATGAGATCTACAACCCGGTGGTCTCGGAGGGCGTGACCGGCATCTTCCCGCACGTCCATCTCACCTATAAGCCCCTGCTCTGCCAGCACTGCGACACGCCCCCTTGCGTGCCCTGCTGCCCCACCGGCGCGTCCCAGCAGGACGAGGACGGCATCGTGTGGGTCGATCCCGACAAGTGCATGTGCTGCAAGGTCTGCGTCAACGCCTGCCCCTACGGTGCCCGCAGCAAGAGCCACTTTGAGGGCTTCGTTCGTAAGTGCACCTTCTGCAAGCCCCGTGTCGAGCAGGGCCTCCAGCCCAACTGCGTGGCCACCTGCCACCAGAAGGCCCGTATCTTTGGCGACCTTGATGATCCGGAGAGCCAGGTCAGCAAGCTCGTCCGCGGCATGTACACCGAGCGCACCTTCGAGGAGCTGGGTACCGAGCCGCAGATCTACTACATTCCGGACGCGGGAGGTCAGCTGTGAACCGTCACTATTGGTCTTGGCCTATCGCCACGTACCTCTTCCTCGGAGGTCTCGGCGGAGGCATGCTCTTCTTGATTTTCGTGTTTGACCGCCTCACCGCCTCCGGCCTGCTCAACTCCGGCTACGCGCTGACCCTGAGCGCTTCCGGCATCGCCCCGGTGGGCGTTGGCGTGGTCGAGATGGTGGGCATCGTGGTCGGCCTGTGCGCCCTGCTCTTTGGCACCCTGCTGCTCATCTTCGAGCTTGGCCAGCCCAAGCTCTTCTGGCGCGCCTTCATCACCAAGACGTCGATCATCAAGTGGGGCGCCGTGCTCCTCACGATCGCCCTCGTCTTTGGCGTGCTGTGGTGGACCGCCCTCACCCCGTGGGAGTGGCTGCACTGGACTCCGTGGTACGGCAAAGAGGCCTTTGCCGTGTTCTGCGAAATCGTCGCTGGCTCCGCTGGCCTGGCCGTCACCGTCTACACCGGCGTCCTGCTCTCCAGCATGAAGTCCAAGCCGTTCTGGAACACCCCGGCCCTGCCCGTGCTCTTTGTGGTCTCCGCCTTGTCCACCGCGTGCGCCGCGCTGACCCTCTGCACGACCACCACCTGGACCTACTTCGCCGGCGCCGAGTTCACCAACCCGCTCATGTCCATGATGGTCGCCCCCGACCAGATGGTCGAGCTCAACGCCCAGGTGCTGGCTCTGGTTCAGGAGCAGGCCATCGAGCTCTTCCACACCCTTGACATCGTGCTCGTCTTCTTCGAGCTCTTCGTCATCTTCCTGTACCTGCTCATGATGCTGGGCGCCGGCAACAAGGTGGCCAACATGGTCGCCAAGCGCTGGCTCATCGGCTCCTGGGCCCCGCTCTTCTGGATCGGCATGATCCTGTGCGGCCTGGTTGCTCCCCAGATCATGTACCTGGTGGGCGGCGTCCTCTCCGAGACCCTGGCCCCCGTCCTGGTCCTTGCCTCCGGCCTGCTGCTCCGCTTCATGATCGTCTTCACCGTCGATCGTCGCGACGTGCCGGGCGAGTACAAGTACTACGGTCGTCTGCCCGAGCTCAACGAGGAGTTCATCACCAAGGATTGGACCAAGACCGCTTGGTACTAGGTCTCAACGGTCGTCCCTATCGAGAACTGACCCGTTAAGGTCCAGATGAACGTCACAGCGCGCCGCACCGAGCCCCGAGGCTGTCTGGTGCGGCGCGTTCGTGTATCTTCAAGACGGCGTGGCGTTTGCGATCAAGCATGGCTATGCCGTATGCGCAACCACCGATGTGAGGGGGAGCTATGCAGGTCATACCGGACACCCCGGGCATGCAGATTCTGGAGGAGGCAGCAGGTGCGTGCCTCCACTGCACACTTTGCCAGCACGAATACTGCAACGCGCGGCCCACTAGCGAGGATCTGGGAACCGTGGCCAAGATGGCGCTCGAGCACAAGCTTCCCGGCGGCGCCATCGACTCCAACCACATCGACAACCCCACGGCCGACTGGGCCCGGCGCTGCTCCTTGTGCGACAAGTGCACCCAGGGGTGTCCGGCTGGCATCAGCGCCCGCGAGGTGTTCTGGGCCATTAGGCAGGGAATCGGCGCCGATCCGGACGTGCCCGACTACTACCGCCGCATGCGGACCGACTACGCCACCAACAACTTCACGCTGCTCTGGGAGCTGACCGGGCAGCAGTTTACCTGGGAGGCGCTCGAGCACCCGCAAGCGCCGAGGGGCAGCGCTCCTGCGGACACCGCTCTCTTCATGCCGGGCTGCACCCTCGAGACCTATGCGCCCGAGCTGACCGAGAAGGTCCGCACTTGGCTCGTCGACCAAGGCGAGGCGTCCCGGGCCACGGCCCTGTGCTGCGGAAATCCCATCTTCTGCACGGGCGACCAGGAGGCCATCGACCGTTATCGCTCGGCCTTTGCCGAGCGTCTGGCGGCGGGCGGCTTCACCAAGGTCATCACCTCGTGCCCCAACTGCGTGCGTTCGCTGCGCGACACCCTCAAGGCCACTGGGCTGGCTGACAAGATCGAGGTTGAGGCCCTGGCCGTCACGCTCGACCGGGCGGGGCTCGCCATCACTCGGGAGAACCTCGAGGCCTCCGGGGTCGATCCGGACGCCGCGATCTGCGTGCAGGACTCCTGCCCCGACCGCCTGGCCAACGAGTTCGGCCGAGCTGTCCGCCACCTGCTCACCGCGCTGCCCCAGGTCGAGCGCCAGCATCATGGCCGTTACACCACTTGCTGCGGCTCCGGTGGGCTCACCACCTCCTGGATGGGCGAGGTCGCTGATGAGCGGGGGCTCGAGGTCCGCCATGAGGTGAGCGCGGCGGGCGGCTCGCTGCTCGTCACCTCGTGCGTGAGCTGCGCCAACGCCTTCGCACGGGTCAATGCCGACGGATCGGGGGATGCTGCCGGATCGCAGGACGGCATCGCCGTGCGCCACTACCTGGAGCTGCTGTTTGGTACGCGCATCGATTGGGCGGGGCTGCGCGAGGCGCAGGCCCGCCAGTACTCCGATGAGGGCCAGGCATGGATGAACTACAAGTTTGCGCAGAATGACCTCATGCTGCCGCCGCTTGCCGAGGCGGAGGGCGTGAGCCATGTGCCTGGCGCTCCGACCAGCGCCGCTCAGGAAGGATAACCGCGTTGTCTGACGAAATCGAACTTGTCGCCCCGGGAGACGTGCCGCCCGCCGAGGGTACGTGGAAGGTGCGCTCCAACTGCCACTTCTGCGGCTATCTCTGCGGGCTCACGGCCACGGTCACCGACGGGCGGGTCACCGACCTTGAGCCGGATCCCACTCGCTACCCCTACGACCAGTCCGTGCTAGCCGGCTGCCCCAGATGGCGCACCAACATCGCCTTCCTTGAGAGCGAGGATCGCGTCAACTATCCGCTGAAACGGGTGGGGGAGCGCGGCAGCGGCCGGTGGCGGCGCGTCGGCTGGGACGAGGCCCTGGCTGACATCAGCGCCAGGCTGCTTGCCTTGAAGGAGCGCTATGGGGCGGAGACGCTGGCCACCGCCATCGGCGGCCCCCATGCCACGTACTGGCCGCTGCATCGGTTCCTCTCGCTCTTTGGCTCGCCCAACAACATGGGCATCGGGCAGATCTGCTGGAACCCGCGCATCTGGATGGAGGCCGTCACCTACGGCTGGCCCGTGGCGCCGGCCATCGACGAGGTCACCGGCGGCCTCTTCCTCTGGGGCACCAACCCAGCCGAATCGGACAACTCGCTCTTCTGGCGCGCCATCCAAGGTATGGCCCGGCAGGGCCTGCCCGTGGTGGTGGTCGACCCACGCGAGACCCGCACCGCCCGGGTGGCGAGCCTGTGGCTGGCGCCCAAGCCGGGCACCGACCCCGTCGTGGCTTTGGGCCTGATTCGCGAGGTCATCGCCCAGGGCGGCGTCAACCAGGCGTTTGTCGACCAGTGGTGCTCGGGCTTTGAGGAGCTGGCGCAGCAGGCGGCGCCCTACACCCCACAGCGGGTGGAAGAGCTCACCGGGGTGCCGGCCGAGAAGCTCGTCGCTGCCGCCGCGGTCTGGTCGAGCGGTGTGCCGGTGGCGCTCGTCTCCGGACGCGGCATCGACCAGCTGGGTCCCAACACCTACCAGATTCACCGGGCCATCAACTGCCTGCGCGCCATCACCGGCAACGTCGACCGCGACGGGGCCTGTCACCTGATGACCAAGCCCACCTTCATCCCCGAGGTCGAGCTCGAGATGAGCGACCGGCTTGCCCCCGAGCAGCGGGAGAAGTCCCTCAACCGGGGCGTCATCAGCCTCCAGACCTGGGAGGGCTGGGAGGCAATCAGCGAGCTCACCGCCAAGGTGGGGGGCAACCGCCTGCCCGCCCGCTACCTCACGAGCGTCCATCCCGGACGGGTCTGGCAGGCGGCCCTCACCGGAGACCCTTACCCGGTGCGGGCGCTGGTCACGATGGGCTGCAACCCTCTCGTGACCTATGGCGACACCCGGCTGGTGCACGATGCCATCGCATCGATGGACCTGGTGGTGGCCTTGGAGTACCACCTCACGCCCACCGCTCAGCTGGCAGACTACGTGCTGCCCATGGCAGGTGCGCTGGAGCGTCCTCTGCTGCAGGTCGATGGCGGTGTGGCTGATGTGGCCTACGGCGGGGAGCGGGCCTGCGACCCCTACTTTGAGCGCCGGAGCGACTACGACTTCTGGCGCGACCTGGGCCTTCGCTGCGGCCAGAGCCCTGAGGACTGGCCGGACGAGGACCTCTCGGCCGCCCAGGCGCGGACCATGGCGCCCACCGGCCTTGCCTGGGACGAGTTCTGCAACGCCGGCCTGTGGGCCACGCCCCCGGTCTACGAGAGCTACAAGGAGCACGGCTTTGCCACCACCACCGGCAAGATCGAGCTCGCGAGCGAGTTCCTGCCGCGCTTTGGGGGCGACCGGGTGCCCACGCCCAAGCAGCTCGAGCCGCTGGCTCCCGGGCCTGATGCCGGCACCGTCCCGCTCACGCTCATCACCGGGGCGCGCTTCCTGCCATACTATGCCTCCTCGTACTTTGAGAACCCCTCCTTCCGCAAGCGCCATCCGGTGCCCTGGGCGGAGTTCTCGCCGGCGACCGCGGCCCGCCTGGGGTTGTCTGAGGGAGACGAGGTCGAGGTTGGGACCGCCCACGGCAGCGTACGGTTCTCGGTGCGCATCACCTCCATGGTGGATGACGTGGTGAGTGTCGAGTATGGCTGGTGGTATCCCGAGAAGCCCGCAGGGGAGCCGGGCTTGTCCGGGGCCTTTGAGCGCAACGCCAACGTGCTCACCGGCTGCGACGTGCCCCAGGGGCCCGACGACCCCAAGGCCGACTCCCTTATCGGCACCTGGCGCTACGGGGCCCAGCCCTGCACCGTGCGCAAAGCGGCGCCCCGCCCATCCGAGAGGTGAGCGCTCCGCCCGCATCCCTGCCCGCGCACGTGTGCGCTGCCGTATCACCCGCCCCTGCGCGCTACCATGGGGGCGATGCAATTTGGTTTTGGTCTGTCGTATGAACGAAAGGTGGCCCTCATGGCCCAGTCACGCAACGCCCTGATGCTCTTCTCCAAGCCCCCCATTCCCGGGTTTGTAAAGACTCGCCTGACCATCGAACGCGGCGGCTTCCTGACCCCCGAGCAGGCGGCCAACTTTTTCCATCGCTCCCTGTTTGACGTGGCGGAGCTGGCCATGCAGGCCATCGCCCGCCTGCGCCAGATGAACGAGGACGAGCGCGCCACCGACCCCGAGGCTCCGGAGCGCACCTACGACTTCTTCATCTCCACCACTCCTATGGAGAACGTGGACCGCATGCGCAAGCTCTTCGAGGACGCCGGCGCCTGGCCCGAGAAGATCAACTACCTCTGCGATACCGGCGCCTCGTTTGACGAGCACTTTGACGATGCCTTTGGACAGCTCTTCACCAGGGGCTATGACAACGTGGTGGCCATCGGCGGGGACCTGCCCACGATGCCGCGCAGCCACATCATCAACGCCTTCAAGTGGCTCGACTACTTCACGGTCACCGATAAGCTGGGCTGGGGCTTTGTAGAGGCCCCCTGCCAGGAGTGCGGCGTGTCGGTCATCGGCCAGACCAAGTCCACGCCCATCGACTCCAAGGGCGTCTACTACAACCTCTCCGGCCGTCCGGCGCTCGACGCCTACACCGAGGAGATCAAAGCCCACGACGTGCCGGTGGCGTTCCTGATGCCGGTGGCCGACGTCGATGAGGCGGGCGATCTGGCGCACGCCCTGTCCTGTCTGCGGGCTATGGACCTGTCCAGCAAATGGGATACCGATATGTACGTCTCCCGCCGGGTGCTGGAGTGGGCGGATGCCATGCATATCGTGTCCGTCACCCCGCCCAACGAGAACCACGACCCGCGCCAGTACGTCGACGAGGGCCACGAACCCACCGAGTAGGTAGAGGACAAACTGCATGACTTCAATCGAACACCTCAACCCCGCTGCTCAGGCAGCGGAGGTGGCCCTTACCAGCCAGCCGGTCGAGGGGGCGCACGTTCACATGCGCAACACCCAGGCACTCTGCCCGGAGTGCCTGAAGGCGCTGCCCGCCGAGGTCTTTCATGACGAGCAGGGCCGGGTCTGGATGGAGCGCACCTGCCCCGAGCACGGCAGCTTCACCACCTACTGCTGGCCGGACTACCTCAACTACGAGCATCTCCGCAGCTTCGAGCTGCCCGAGACCCGTCCCGCGCACACCTTCCCGGTGAGCGCGGACTGTCCGCGCAGCTGCGGGCTGTGCGCTCGGCACCGCCGCAAGGTGACCCTCGCAGAGATCGAGGTCACCATGCGCTGCAACATGCGCTGCCCGGTCTGCTTCATGGCTGCCGATGACATTGCCCCCGATCCCTCGTTGGCCTCGATGGGCCAGTTCCTCGACACCGTGGCGGCCGAGTGCGGCACCGACACCGGCTTGCAGCTCACCGGCGGCGAGCCCACGGTGCGCGACGACCTTTGGCAGATTGTCGAGCTGGCCCGCGAGAAGGGCTTCTGGGGCGTGGAGGTCAACACCAACGGCGTGCGCATCGCCACCGAGGAGGGCTACCTCGAGAAGCTCGTGGGAGCCGGGCTCACCGGCGTCTACCTGCAGTTTGACGGGTTTAACGACGATGCCTACCAGTCGATCCGCGGCAGGCCCATGGCCGACCTCAAGCGCCGCGTGGTCGAGCGCTGCCGCGAGGTGGGCGTGCAGGTCGTGCTGGCCATGACGGTGGTGAGCGGCTCCAACGACGATCAGCTGGGCCCCGCCCTGCGCTTCTCGCTTGAGAACTCCGACGTGGTGGCGGGCTTGGCGCTGCAGCCGGCCTTCACCTCCGGTCGCTTCACCGCCCGCCGGGCCACGCCGCTCACCATGGGCGACGTCATCAAGCTGCTGGCCGAGCAGAGCGACGGGCTGATCGAGCCCGATGACATCTGGCCCTTGGGGATGTCGCCCGCCCTTTGCGACACCGGCACCTTCATGATTCGCGACGAGGACGGGTCTTGGATCCCCGCTACGCGCAAGCTCACTCGCGAGCAGTACCAGGAGAGCTTCAACGTGGACGCCCCCCAGGGCTCGGCCTTTGCCGACGTGCTGGCCCAGTACGGGGTGGACGTGGCAGGCGGGCTCTCGATCATCATCATGAACTACATGGACGCCGTCTCGATGGACCTGGAGCGCCTGCAGGGGTGCAGCATGCTCTGCGCCACGGCCGACGGCCG
>OMWF01000150.1 GCA_900314665.1 uncultured Actinomycetes bacterium | reverse complement strand
GCGCCGGGCGCCGGTGGGGCAGACCTGGCAGCAGTCCCCGCAGGAGATGCAGGAGGCGGTGGTGCGGGCCACCGTCACCTGGATGTCATCCTCCCACTCGGGGTGGTGCCCCAGCAGGTTCAGGAGCATTCGCCTGCGAGACGTGACGTAGCGCTTGGATCCGCTTGCGTCGGCGGCGTTCTTGGCCACATCGTCGGTGGCCAGGGCCACGCCCAGGTTGGCGAGCCGCTCCTGCTGGGCCTTGTGCTCGCGCACCGCCAGGGTTTCCTTGCCGGTAGAGGCGTCTCCCAGGCGCAAGGCCAGGTCGCGCAGCATCGTGCGGCGGTTTGGGCCCTCTTCGAGCGCCGCCTCGGGGATGTGCAGGCGGTTCCAGGACCCAGCCAAGGGGATGTTCTCGCCCAGCCACTCCTGGGCCTCCTCCACCTGGTCAAACATCAGGTCGGCCCCGGTGTATGCCGGGCAGTCGAGGCAGAGGCCGTCGGGCAGGTAGACCCGCAGGTCGTACTCCTGCCGCAGGGCGTACCACAGCTCGGGGAGGATGTCGCCCAGGCAGGGGACCGTGTACACCCAGTCCGAGGCGCCCTCCACCTCGGTCTGCGAGCAGGTCAGGTAGAGCGTCTCCACCCCGTGCTCCTTGATGCGGCTCTTGATGCGCTGGTAGAGGTTCTCGTGGGCGAGCGCGGAGGGGATGATGCCGTCGGTGGGGCAGACCACCGCGCACAGCCCGCAGTCAAAGCAGGCTTGGCGGTCGATGGTGACCGTCGAGCTCACGGTGATCGCGGATGCCGGGCAGACGTCCAGGCAGAGACGGCAGGTCGAGCCCTTCCAGATGTGATGCAGACAGCGAACCGTGGAGGGCATGGCCCGCCCGTGCATCGCGGGCGGCTTTGGCGGCAGGGTGCTGTGGGCTTGCGGCGTGTCCTCGGCAGCCTCAGGCATGGGTCGGTCTCCTCCTCGGCGCTGCAGGTCGTTTGGTATCGGGTAAAGTATAGCGACTGACGTTCGGACGCCTGAAACGGCCCGTCCGGGCGTCGGTGGCGCGGTTGGCGATGAACGCGGATGAGGAGCAAGCATGGCGCAGCCCAGCGAACGTGATACCCAGGCCCAAATCGTCCCAGACGAGCAGGCGGCGGTCGCCTTTGGCCGCTTTGTCGGCATCATCGCCCGCTTGCGGGCTCCGGACGGCTGCCCCTGGGACCGCAAGCAGACGCACGCCTCCATTGCCCGGAACCTGATCGAGGAGGCCTACGAGGCGGTCGCCGCCATTGAGGACGGCGATGCCGAGGAGCTGGCCGAGGAGCTTGGCGACGTGCTCCTGGAGGTGGTGCTGCAGGCGCAGATAGCCTCCGATGCCGGCGAGTTCACGATCAACGACGTGCTGGCCGCCATCGACGCCAAGATGATCCGCCGCCACCCCCACGTCTTTGGCACAAGGGCCGCTTCCCAGGCGCTGGGGGTGGACTTGGGCGAGGTCACCACCGCCGAGCAGGTGGCCGGCCTCTGGGACCGTATCAAGCTCATCGAGCGCGAGCAGGCCGAGGGGCGCCGCCGGGCCAAGGCGCTCGCCGCCGGGGAGGACCCGGACGCCGAGCCGGGGCTGCTCGACGGCGTGCCCCGCTCCCAGCCCGCCCTCATGCAGACCCAGGGCATCGTCCGCAAGGCCGCTGCCGCCGGCTTCTTCTGGGACAGCGAGCAGGGCATCTGGGACAAGGTGGCGGAGGAGGCCGCCGAGTTCAGGGAGGCGCTCGCCAAGCCCGAGCCGGGCCGGGCGGCCGGCACGGAGCAGGTCTCCCATGCCACGGAGGAGTTTGGCGACCTGCTCTTCTCGCTGGTGTGCGTCGCGCATCAGGAGGGGGTCGATGCCGAGACCGCTCTGCAGGTGGCAAATGCCAAGTTCCGCAGGCGTTGGGCTATTATCGAGCAAGGCGCCCGGCAGCAAGGGCGGCGGGTCGAGGACCTGACGCTTGCCGAGCAGGACGCGCTCTGGGACGCGGCCAAAGCCGCCGGGGCGTGAGCGAGAAAGGCAGAAGTCAGATGAGCACCATCATCGATGTGCACGCCAGGGAGATTCTCGACTCGCGCGGCGAGCCCACGGTCGAGGTGGAGGTCATCCTCGACGACGGGTCGTTTGGCCGTGCCTCGGTGCCGGCAGGTGCTTCGCGCGGTACCCACGAGGCCCTTGAGCTGCGCGATGGCGATAAGAACCGCTTTGGCGGGATGGGCGTGCTGCGTGCCGTCGACCACGTGGAGACCGAGATATCCGAGGCCCTGATCGGCATGGAGGCCACCGACCAGCGCGCCATCGACGCCGAGCTGATCAGCGCCGACGGCTCCGAGAACAAGTCCAACCTGGGTGCCAACGCCATCCTGGGGGCCTCGCTGGCCACCGCCCGGGCGGCGGCCAAGTCCACGGGACTGTCCCTCTACAGCTACATGGGCGGCTCCAACGCACACCTCCTGCCCACGCCCCGCGTCAACATCCTGAACGGCGGCGTGCAGCGCGAGAACAAGGTCGACTTCCACGAGTTCATGGTCATTCCCATCGGGGCCAGCTCCTTCATGGAGGGCATTCGCTGGTGCTCCGAGATCCACCATGTGCTGCACGACATGCTGGTGGACATGGGCCTGCTCTACGGGGTGGGCGACGAAGGCGGCTTCACCGCCGACATCACCAGCAACGACGAGGCCTTTGGTCTGGTCCGTCGGGCTTGCAGCGAGGCGGGCTACACGCTGGGCGAGCAGATCGGGCTGGCCATGGACTCTGCCGCCAAGGCCTTCTACGACCGTCGCAGCCACCGCTACGTGCTGGCGGGCGAGGGCGGCCAGGAGCTCTCCACCAGCGAGATGATCGACTACTGGGAGGAGCGCACGGCCACCTATCACATCATCTCGCTCGAAGACCCGCTGGGCGAGGAGGACTGGGACGGCTGGGTCGAGCTCACCGCCCGTTTGGGCAACCGGGTGCAGATCGCAGGGGATGACCTCTTCGTCACCGACCCGGTGCGCCTGGCCAAGGGCATCAGGCTCAAGGCCGCCAACGCCATCCTCATCAAGCTCAACCAGATCGGCACCCTCACCGAGGGCATGACCGCCATCGAACTGGCCCAGCGCGCCGGCTACGGCACCATCATCTCGCACCGCTCGGGCGACACTGCCGATACGACCATCGCCGACCTGGCGGTGGCGATGAGCGCGGGGCAGATCAAGGCCGGAGGCACCTGCCGCTCGGAGTGCATCGGCAAGTACAACCGGCTCATTCGCATCGAGGACGAGCTGGGAAGCTCCGCCTCCTACGCCGGGGCGCACGTCTTTCCGCAGTGGCGCTGACCCTCCGCCCGGGCCTCACGGGATTTCATGCGCTCAATTGCGCGAAGGATTGGAACTGAGGCCTGCGGGGCGTCGGCCGCACGCTATACTGAGATTCGTTCAGGCAAACCACACCCTAAACACACCCCTCAGCCTGAAAGGACCCGCTCGTGCCTCAACAAGGTGCCCGCATAGCCGTTGCCTCGGACCACGTGCATGTCACCGTGGCCCCACCCTTCCCGCCGACAACCGCCCGGACTCAGAACGGCGTGGCGCCGGGCGCCGCACGTCGGACGCCCACCAGGCGTCTGACCCCGGCTGCCCAGCAGCGCCTTGCGCGCAAGGAGTCCCGCAAGGAGAGGGACCGCAAGCTCGAGCAGGAGATTGTCGCCAAGCGCGAGGAGCGCCGGCAGCTGCGCCAGCAGGCTAAGGAGGAGCGCTCACAGAGGCGGGCCGCCAAGAAGGCCGCTTCCAAAGGCAGGCTCACCGCGGGCAAGCAGGCCCTGATCATGATCGCTGTGGCGGCGGTGGGGCTGGCCATCGTCTACCCCTCGGCGCGCACCTATTACATCACCGAGCGCAACAACGAGCGCCTGTCCGCCGAGCTGACGGCCATCCAAACCAGAAACGACCAGATATCCGAGCAGATCGCCGCTCTTTCCACCAACGAGGGCGTGGAGGACGAGGCCCGCACCGAGCTGGGGTGGGTGAGAAGCGACGAGTCGGCGGTGGTGGTCTCCGGCATCAACGCGGACACCTCGCGCTCGCTGCCGGCAGCGGTCTCCACCGCCACCATCAGCGCCCCCACCACCTGGTATACGCGGGTGCTCGACGCCCTGTTCTTTGTCGACACCAGCAAGCCGGTGGTCGTTGACTCCTACTCGGGCGATCCCACCGGCGGCTCCGCCACCAACCCCGCGGCATGACCGGCGCTTGCGCAAACAAGGCCGGCGGGGTGCGGCGGGTGGCAGTCATCGACATCGGGACGGTCACTGTGCGCCTGGCAGTGGCTGACGTAGGCCCGCACAGCGCCGTCGACGTGCTGCGCCGTCATCGGATCGTGCAGCTGGGGGAGGGCGTGGCCACCACGCACCGGCTCTCCGCGGCCGCCCTCGGGCGGGCCGACGCGGTGCTGGGCGAGTACTGCCGCATCCTGGACAAGCTGGCGGCTGAGGGAGCCCCGGCCCAGAAGGTCAGCGTGCTTGCCACCTCCGCCGCCCGCGATGCAGAAAACGTGGGCGAGCTGGTGCGCCTGCTCGACGCCCACGGGCTTTCCCTCTCGGTCATACCCGGCACGCTTGAGGCACAGCTCTCGTTTGCCGGTGCAGTGGCCGATTTCCCGGGTGCAAACTTGCTGGTAAGCGACGTAGGCGGGGGTTCGACCGAGCTGGCCTTCGGCGACGCGGCGCCAGACAGCCTCCCCGCGGTCCGCTGCTCGCAGTCCATCGATATCGGCGCCCGCCGCATCACCGACCTCTTTCTGGCCGCCGAACCTTTCGCGACCGACCAGCTCGCACGGGCCCAGGCCTGGGCGCACGACCAGCTTGCCCCGTTCTTCTCGCGCCTGCCGCAGGCGCCCTCCCGGCTCATCGCCACCGCCGGCACCGCCACCACCCTCGTCGCCATCCGCGACCGCCTCGTGCCCTATGACGACGCCCGGGTGCACGGAGCGACGCTCACCCTCTCCGAGCTCGATTGCCTCCTCGAGTGCCTGGCGGGGATGACGCGAGCCGACCGCGAGCGGGTTGCGGGGTTGGAGCCCAAGCGGGCGGGGGTGATCGTGGGCGGCGCGCTCGTCCAGCGCGAGGTGCTGAGGTGCTGCGGGGTCGATGCCTGCACGGTCAGCACCAGGGCGTTGCTCGATGGCATGCTGCGCGAGTCGTACAATCAGCTCGAGAGACCGGCTGCGGCGCCCCTAAGCTGAGATGGCGCGTGATCGGCTCCCGCAATTGGCACAAAACGGGTACCATACGGATTGAATCAGAGCGGTTCTGTCGTGCTCGGGGGCGTGGCGGAATTGGCAGACGCAGGAGACTTAAAATCTCTCGCACGCAGTGCATGAGGGTTCGAGTCCCTCCGCCCCTACCAACAGGCCACAGCGCTGCTTGCAGGCGCACGACATGCGTTGTGAATCGACCGTTTGGCAACAGGCTGCGAGGTAGGTGACCCATGGAGAGGCGTCTCAATCAAGCTCACAAGCGCTCTGCGGCCGATCCCGAGGCCCCGTCGACGGCGGCTCGCCCCTCACGCGGCCCCATCACGGTGGGCGCGGTCTTTCGCAACCAGTGGCTCACCACGGTCATCGTGTGCGCCCTGGCCGTCATCCTGTCCCTCATCGTGGGCTTTGCCACGAGGGGGGCTGGTAAGCCCAGCACCCAGACCACTTCCTCCTCGGCAACCCCTGCCAGCGCCGCCGCCTCCTCTGCGGCGAGCACCACCACGGTGACCGCCTCAAGCCTGCTTTCCGCCGTGCAGGCCAGCCAGCTGACCTGGAACGGGACCGCGGTGGAGTTTGCCGACCCGCAGGTCACGCTCTCCAACGGCGTGGTCACCGCATCGGCCACCTACATCGATCCCGACACCGCCATGGAGCAGGCGGTGGCGGTGGCGACCGCCGCCTTTGCCGATTCCAACATCACCAGCGTGCACTTCAACTCGCTGGGCGACTCCGGGTCGGCCATGGTGCGCATCACCATCGACGCCAGCCTGACCCCGGTGTCCGCCCTGACCTCCCTGCAGTCGGGCACGCCCGAGGATGCCTACCGGCACGTGAGCAGCTACGCCATCTCCGAGGACGCGCGCTCGGCGGCGGGCTACACCATCCCCGCCACCGGCGGCACCAACCCCACGGCTTCCGCCACCTCCGCCACCAGCACCGCCTCGGCCTCAAACTGACGGGAAGTATCCGTTCATGCGCTTTACCTACGAGGGTATCTTCTCCAAGCGGCCGGACGGCAGCTACACGGTCGATTTTCCCGACCTGCCGGGCTGCACGTCCTTTGGCGACGACCTCGACGACGCCATCGAGATGGGCGCCGACATGCTCGAATCCTTCCTCTCCATCAGCCTGACCGAGGGGGTGGAGCTGCCCCGTCCCGAGCTGCGGCACATCGACGAACCACAGCGCTTCTCGATACTCGTCTCCGTGGACGTCGACCCGGCCGATGACGTGCCGGTCCGCACCACCGCCGAGGCGGCCGAGATGCTGGGGGTGAGCACCAGCCGGGTGCGCCAGATGATCAGCGCCGGCATCTTGGAGCGCCGCAAGGAGGGACGCGACAACCTCGTCACCCTGGAATCCATCGAGCGCCGGCTCGACCACCCCCGCCACTCCGGCCGGCCCAAGAAGCGGAGCGCCCAGCCGGACTCTCCTCAGTAACGCCGGCACTCTGCTACCATGCACATCAAGAACGCCCTGCTAGCATCTTCATGGCGGCAGGGTGGGACGCTGCAATGGGGGAATAGGGGCTATGTCGAT
>OMWF01000193.1 GCA_900314665.1 uncultured Actinomycetes bacterium | reverse complement strand
TGAAGAATACGCATTAGAACGGCCAGAATATTTTACGGCTGTGGTTGTGAGAGCGGTCGCCAAGACACCTGTACTTCTTGAGCTTGCATCTCCCCTACTATGTAAGGGAGGAAGATTGATAGTAATGAAAGGGGATCCACAAGAAGACGAGCTCAGAGACGCAAAGAGGGTCTCTAGCATTGTCGGGATGAAACAAATTGAAGAGTCTCGGTTTACCTTAGGTCCTGAAGAGAAGAAGAGAACAATTCTCGTCTATGAGAAGATAAAGAAACCTAAGATACGACTTCCAAGAAATACTGGAATGGCACAACATCATCCTTTGTAATCAGGTCATTTCTGAAAGTCTTAATGGGTCCCAGATGTTTCACGTGGAACATCTGGGACCCATTTCATTAGGTTTAGTGATAGGAATGTCCAAATATTAAAGACAGAGTATGTGTATTTTAAAGGCACGGTAGGTGTTGAGAATTAATTGAGGGAAGTAGACCCAATACAAGGATGAGTAAATTAATAATCGCTTTGAAAATTTGGAGTTTCGTATTTGAATAGCCATTCTCGAATGAGAATGAGTTTTCGCAAATCTGGGAAATTTAGATCAAATTGAGAATCCAGTGTGGGGATTGCTTTTGAGAATGAGCATTTACTAGAAGAAATGTTTCACGTGAAACAGTTGATTGAGAATCGAGAGCCAATACAGAGAAGTTAGACAGTATACTGATTCAGTAGCCTAATAGAGGCCTGAGAAAGGAATACAGTGACGTTTCGAGACATAAAACGCAAATCAACCAAACCACCCCTATGTCTTGCAATTATCAATCAAAAAGGCGGAGTCGGAAAATCGACGACAGCTGTCAATCTTTCTGCTGCACTTGGGGAGCGCAACAGGAAGGTTCTTGTAATCGATCTCGATCCACAGGGCAATACAACAAGTGGATTTGGAATCGATAAAAACAAGAATAGAAACCATGACATCTATAATGGTCTACTTCAAGAGGACCCCGCTGATGATTTAATCATCAATACGGGAACTCCAAATGTGTATATCATTCCTGCGACAATTCAACTAGCAAGCGCAGAGCTCGACTTGGCTTCAGAAATGGCTCGCGAGAATCGCTTGAAGGATGTCATTGACCCTATTAAGGATGAATTTGACTTTATCTTTATTGATTGTCCACCTTCACTTGGATTGCTGACAATCAATGCTCTTACTGCGGCAGACAAGCTTCTTGTACCAATCCAGTGTGAGTTCTATGCCATGGAAGGCGTCACCAAGTTACTCGATTCCATGAAGATGGTAAAAAAGCACCTGAATCCAAATCTTGAGCTGTTTGGTGTTCTTCTGACTCTCTATGACAAGAGAACGACGCTCTCGAATCAAGTTGTCGAAGAAGTCCAGAGCTTCTTTGGAGATTTAACTTTCAAGACCATCATTCCAAGAACGGTCAAACTGTCTGAAGCTCCAAGCTATGGCGAGACGATATTCCAATACTTTCCTAAAGGCAAAGGAGCGGAGTGCTATCGCTCTCTCGCAAAAGAGGTGATTAACCGTGCCTAAATCGAAGGGCGGATTGGGCGGCCGGGGTTTAAGCGCTCTCTATGCAGCAACAAGCGAAGAGTATGGAATGTCTGATGAGCTTCCGATAGACACAATTAAACCGAATCCTAATCAACCTCGAAAAAATGTCGATGAGGACAAGCTTAGGGAGCTGGCTGAATCGATTAAGAAAAGCGGATTGATTGAGCCGATTGTCGTTCGTACAGTAAAAGGTGGATACGAAATAATCGCTGGAGAACGACGTTGGCGCGCTTGCAAGCTTAATGGTGATTCGACAATTAAGGCGATTGTACGTGATGCTAGCGATCAAGAAGCAATGGAGCTTGCGCTCATTGAAAACCTCCATCGTGATGATTTGAATCCGATTGAGGAGGCTCGTGGCTATAAACAGCTTATTACCGAATATAAGCTCAAGCAAAGCGAGGTTGCAGTTCAAGTTTCAAAATCACGAAGCGCAATAGCAAATGCGATGCGGCTTCTTGATCTTCCTGAGGAGATTCAAGAATATCTTGCAGAGAACAAACTATCCGCTGGTCACGCCAGGGCTATTTTGGGACTCTCCAATGATGAGGCACGCCTTGCATTGGCAAAAAAAGTCATTGAGAATCAGTTGACGGTAAGAGAGACTGAAAATCTTGTACGCCTTACGGCTTCTGGTCAAGACGAGAAACCGACGAGGCAACCGCTACCTAAGAACTTTAAGGTAATGGCTAAGAGCCTGCGTCAGCGTCTTGATACTGACGTGCGTGTAACCTCCTCCAAGGGAAAGAACAAGATTGTCATTGCTTTTAAGGACGAGGATGATTTGGATAGGATCTATTCAATCCTGACAGGGGACGCCTGGTAGGAGCTATATCAATAAAAAGAGAGGGGAGAAGTAAAGGCTTCTCCCCTCTCATTTTATGCGCGAACTACCTATTTCGAAACTTTTTGACTCAATTGACCGCAAGCGCTATCGATGTCTGAACCACGTGAATTGCGAATCGTGCATTCGATGCCTGCTTGTTGGAGCCTCGATTGAAAGAGCTCTATCTGCTCATATGGGCTTGGAGAAAACCTCGATCCAGGGACACTATTGATAGGGATAAGATTGACGTGGCACATAAGCTTCTTGCAGAATTTCTGAAGTGCATTGAGCTCTGGCATAGTGTCGTTAACACCGTCAATCATCGCATATTCCAGGGAAATACGACGTCCGGTCATATCGTTATAAGATCGAAGCGAGTCTGAGAGTCTATCCAGGGAATATTGCCTTACACCTGGCATCAGGGCATTGCGGGTGTCTTGATTTGCAGAGTGCAATGAAACAGCCAACGTGAATTGTTCAGGCTCTTGTGAAAAACGACGTATTTGAGGGAGAATCCCGCTGGTAGAAACTGTTAAGTGACGAGCTCCAATATTGAGGCCTTCCTTGGCATTGATGAATCTGAGCGCCCCTATGACATAGTCATAGTTAAGGAACGGTTCTCCCTGACCCATCGCGACGGCATTGGTTGGGCGACTTCCAAAATCGTTTGCTACCACAGAGAGCTGGTCGACGATCTCTCCAGGCGCAAGGTTCCGTACGAGGCCTGATTTTCCTGTCGCACAGAATGCGCATCGCAAGGGACATCCTGCCTGAGTTGAGAAGCAAACGGTAAGCCGATTCTTGGAAGGTATGCCAACGGTCTCAACGGTCGTGCCATCGTGATATCTAAGAAGGTACTTTCTCGTTCCGTCTTCTGAAACTTGTTTACGCACGACATCGGGCGTGTAGAGGGGATACTTCTCAGCAAGCTGTGCCCGAAGCTGCTTTGAGAGGTTGGTCATCTCGTCGTAGGACGTAACAGCCCGGCCATACAGCCATTCTACAAGCTGTTTAGTGCGGTATTTAGGAAGCTTGAGTTCGCTCATCAGGTTCTCAAGGCCCTCGGGAGTGAAAGCCTTGATCCCAGATGTCTTCTCGGTGGGACGTTTTTCTAGTTCAGGATTTGCCATGCATGCTCCTCTATAAGCAGGAATGTTGTTTGAGAGCATACATCAAAGATTTACGGCCGAGAATTTGGGACAAAGGAACGGCGGCTCAAAAGAAGGGATACTGAGAAACATAATGAAGGTGGAATGAAGTCGTACCTCCTAGATGCAGGGTAGATTTCCTGTCCATAGAAGGTGGTTGATATAGAGGGACTCATACTAAGAAATCAACAGGGGTCTGTTGAAGTTGTCGGTTCCCTCTACTGGCGAAAGAGAACTGAGCACCGGGCAAGTGAGCGCCAGGCAAGTGAGAAGCAACCACGTGTGAGTAGTCAAATGTGGAGCAGTGCGTGGAACCGATTACCAGAGGCATGATGTTAGATTCAGGTGTCGAAGAGAAAAATTGCAATCGTTCACCCGTTGGACATGGCTCCTGGCCTACACTTTGACAGACACCGTTGCCTGAGAATGATTGAGCGCAGGGGTTAACAGGCGCTATGGGACTGTGCAATCTGGTTGGAAGGAAGAATGGCTATGGCTGAGAGCACGCTATCCTCATCGAAGCAGTTCACCTGCGAGCCGGCAGATACGCCGGTTGTGTTGCTGTGTGGGGGTACGAGTGATGAACGCGATATATCGCTAATGTCTGGTAAAGGAGTCGAAGAGGCTCTCATCAAAGAAGGCTTTCCTGTTACCACTCTTGACCCCGCAGACAAGGGCTTTCTCTCGGCCATTGAGCAGGCGTCTGAGGAAGGGGCCAAGGTCGCCTTCATCTGCCTCCACGGCAAGGGCGGTGAGGATGGCACGATGCAGGGGCTGTGCGAGCTTATCGGCCTGCCTTACACCGGTCCGGGCGTGCTTGCGAGCGCCCTGGCGATGGACAAGGCTCATGCCAAAATCTGTTATCGCGATGCTGATCTGCCCACTCCGATGAGCATAACGGTGAAAGCAGAAGATAAGCCGGATTTAGACGACCTTATCGCTTGTGTTGGCGAGAAGTGCGTGGTCAAACCGGCATGCGATGGATCGGCTTTGGGCGTCACCATCGTCCATGACCGCTCTGAGCTTGCCCCGGCCCTCAAGACGGCGCTCGACCTCGATTCCCAGGCGCTGGTTGAGCAGTACGTGGCCGGCACTGAGGTGACTGTCGCGGTACTGGGCAACGAGGATCCCATCGCCCTTCCGGTCATAGAGATCGTTCCTCGCAATGAGTTCTATGATTTTGATGCCAAATATGCCGTAGGAGGGGCGCAGCACATCATTCCGGCACGCATCTCTGACGAGCAGACCAGAGCGTGTCAGGAATACGCCATTGGAGCCCATCGCGCCTTGGGTTGCACGGGAGTCTCGCGTACTGACATGATCATCGATGAGGGAGGAACGCCCTGGCTTCTGGAGACCAATACCATTCCGGGAATGACAGCCACCTCCCTGCTCCCCGATACAGCGGCGAAGGCGGGCATATCCTATGAGAAGCTCTGCCACCTGCTCATTGATTACGCATTGGAGACGGCGCGATAAGGGATTGAGAAACGTATGGTATATATGAAATCGGTAGGAATACCTAACTCATATACTGCCACCTGTTGCGAGTGCAACTGTCTAGAAACATCGAGGTAGATTGCCATGTACGACGTTGTCATCATCGGGTCTGGACCGGCTGGCCTTTCCGCAGGAATCAACGTCAGAGCTCGCAACAAGACCGCCCTGATCATATCGAACGATCCGCACGGGGGGCATCTTTCAAAGGCCCCTCACATGGAGAACTACCTTGGCATGCCCGGCATGACCGGGCATGAGATGATGGACCAATTCCTTGACCATGCCCGGCATGATGGCGTTGAGTTTAGATTTGGCCGCGTCATCAGCGTCCTTCCCTTTGGCGACACCTTCATGGTGAGCATCGGGGCAGAGTATGTCGAGGCAAAGACCGTGGTGCTGGCGGTGGGCTCGGTGCCGCCCGCCCAGTTTGAGGGGGAGGCGCAGTACCTTGGCAGAGGCGTGAGCTACTGCGCCACCTGCGACGGCATGCTCTATAAGGGCAAGCCGGTGATCGTATACGGAGATGGCGAGGATTCCGTCTCCGATGCCCGTTTTCTTGCAGAATTGGGCTGTCCGGTAACCTTTGTGAGCAGGAAGCCCGTTGAGGGCCTGCCTGAGGAAGTGACGACGCTGACGGCTCGCAAGTTTGAGGTGATGGGTGACGGACAGAAGGCCACCGGCCTAATAGCAGATGGGGTCGAGCTGCCCGCCTCGGGCGTCTTCATCCTGCGTCAGGCCATCGCCCCCTCCTCGCTCATCCAGGGGTTGGCCACAAACGGCGCATCTATCGTGGTTAACCGTCGGATGGAGACCAACATCCCAGGCCTTTACGCGGCAGGCGATTGCACGGGAGCGCCTGCGCAGGTAGCCAAGGCCGTGGGAGAGGGACAAGTGGCGGGGCTTGCTGCCTGTGCACGTATCGACCAGCGTGAACGGTCCTAAGAGCGGCGTCTGGCTTGGTGTAGATCGGTCGTTTTTCGAGGGCACGGCTTTTGATGATGCGTGCGCCTGAGGGCGCGGGCACCCATATATGTCGGGTGCCCGAGGACGCAGACGATCGCTCGTGTAGGGCGTCTGAGAAAGCTGGCACTCGTATGTCTCGGGTGCTTGAGTCCTCTGGTGCTGTCGACCGCAGGCCAAGTGCGTCCGCCGCTGCCGTTTGATGGCTGCTATCATGCTAGACATCGTTTGCAGGGGAGCAGCACCGCTGCTGAGAAGGCCGCTTGGGGCCTGACCCTTAGAACCTGTCGGGTAATTCCGTCGTAGGGAGCAACGAGGCGAGGCGATTGTCGCCGTTCGTCGAATATGCCTTCCTGCCTGCGGATTTGCACATGAAGGAAGGCGATCTATGACTCGAGGAACACAACCGGTGCCCACGGCGCTCACCATTGCGGGCTCCGATTGCAGCGGAGGAGCGGGCGTTCAAGCCGACCTCAAGACGTTTGCCGCCCACGGGGTGTACGGAATGAGCGTGCTTGTCTCAGTGGTAGCCGAGAACACATCCCGTGTCATCTCAATCCATGACCTCTCTCCCTCAGCGATAGCGGACCAGATGGACGCTGTCTTTGAGGACATCCCGCCGCTGGCAGTCAAAGTGGGCATGGTGAGCAGCATGAGCTGCATGGATGCGGTGGCGGTCGGCCTTGAGAAGTGGAGGCCCGCGGTGGTTGTCATCGATCCTGTGATGTACGCCAAGGGTGGGGCGCCGCTCATGGCAGAGGATGCGGTGGAGCACTTCATAGACCGGGTGATGCCGCTGGCCTCGGTCCTCACACCCAACATCCCCGAGGCCGAGCGCCTGTGGGGGCGCTCCATCTCCACTACCGCGCAGCAGGTGGCGGCGGCGCGTGCCATCTCTGAGCTGATGGGTGGGGGAGCGGTGCTGGTCAAAGGGGGACACGCCCAGGAGCAGGGGGTCTTCTCGGAAGATGGGACGCCTGCTGCCGAGGGGGCCTCGGTCGACGTCCTGTGGAGCGAAGGCCGGGCGACGGGTCTGAGCGCGCCGCGCTTCTCGACTCCGCACACCCATGGGACGGGATGCACGCTCTCCAGCGCCATCGCCGCAAACCTGGCCTTGGGCGCCGACGTGGCCACTGCGGTCCTCAGGGCGAAGGAGTATGTGACCGGTGCCATCGCCCATGGGATGGGGCTGGGGCGCGGCCATGGGCCTACCGACCACTTCTACTATCTCTACCAGCATGGACTTGCGAGAAGCGGGCCTCGTCCCGACGACCTTCCCGCTGTTGAGGTTATCGACTTGAAGGAGCTGCAATGACCGTAGAGCGCACGTGGGCGACTCAGATGGAGGCGGCCCGCAAAGGCATCATCACCCCGCAGATGGAGGCAGCCGCGGCCCATGAGCCCATCACCGCCGACGAGCTGCGCCAAAAGGTGGCGGTGGGCAGCGTGGTGATTCCCGCCAATGTGAACCATCCCTCGCTTGACCCTCGCGCGGTGGGAGAGGGATGCACCACCAAGATCAACGTCAACCTGGGTATCTCGGGCGACTGCCTCGACTACTCCCTGGAAATGGAGAAGGTCGAGCTGGCCCTCTCTTTTGGGGTGGAGTCCATTATGGACCTCTCCAACTACGGCAAGACAAGGGAGTTCAGGCAGAAGCTGGTAGAGCGCAGCGGGGCCATGATCGGCACCGTCCCCATGTATGACGCCATCGGATTTTTGCAGAAGGATCTGAAGGACATCACCTCCGATGACTTTTTGCAGGTCATCGAGGCCCATGCCCGTGAGGGTGTGGATTTCATGACCATCCACGCCGGCATCAACCGCCGCGCGGTCTCCGCCTTTGCCGAGGCGGGCCGCACGATGAACATCGTCAGCCGGGGCGGGTCGCTGATCTTTGCCTGGATGCAGATGACCGGTAACGAGAACCCCTTCTATGAGCGCTACGACGAGCTGCTCGAGATTCTGCGCCGCTATGACGTGACCATCTCGCTGGGTGACGCCCTGCGGCCTGGGTGTCTGGCCGATTCCACCGACGCCGGGCAGGTAGCCGAGCTCATCGAGCTTGGCCAGCTGGCCCAGCGGGCGTGGGACCGAGACGTGCAGGTGATGATCGAGGGGCCGGGCCACATGGCCCTGGACGAGGTGGCGGCCAACGTCAAGCTGGAGAAGCGCCTCTGCCACAACGCCCCCTTCTATGTGCTGGGACCGCTGGTGACCGACATCGGCGTGGGATACGACCACATCACCGCAGCCATCGGCGGCGCGGTGGCAGCTGCCGCAGGGGCCGACTTCCTGTGCTACGTGACCCCCGCCGAGCACCTGCGCCTGCCGGAGCTCGAAGACGTGCGCCAGGGCATTGTGGCGAGCCGCATCGCAGCCCATGCGGGAGATGTCGCCAAACATCTCCCCGGTGCCACCAAGCCAGACGACGCCATGGCTCACGCCCGCCACGTGATGGACTGGGAGGCCATGTTTGCCACGGCCATCGACGGGGACCATGCGCGTCAGGTGTACGAGAGCGCCCCGGAGCCTGCCGAGGGCACCTGCACCATGTGCGGCGAGACTTGCGCTGTGCGCACCACCAATCGCATCCTGGAGGGTCTCGAGGTGAGCTTCAAAGAGGGGCTTGCTCGTACCGACACCACCGAGTAACCGCAAGAACAGCCATCTGAGAGCAGGGGAGAACACCATGGAAGAAATCGCCAAGCGCATTGCCCAGCTGGCACCGGCAGTGAGGGAGCAGAGCCCGCTCGTGCACTGCATCACCAACTACGTCACCGTCAACGACGTGGCCAACGGGCTTCTCGCCATCGGGGCCTCGCCCATCATGAGCGACGACCTGGACGACGTGGATGACATCGCCCGCCTGGCAAGTGCCGTCGACCTCAACATCGGCACCCTGAATCACCGCACCGTCACCTCCATGCGCCATGCCGGCAAGGTGGCCAACGCTGAGGACATCCCGGTCATCCTCGATCCGGTGGGGGCCGGCGCCTCGCGCATGCGCAACGAGGCGGTCTCCCGCCTGCTTGAGGAGGTGCAGTTTGCGGTCATCCGCGGCAACGCCTCCGAGCTGGGGTTTATCGCCGGCCTCGAGGTGAGCACCAAGGGCGTTGATGCCTCTGAGGAGGACATCTCCCGGGACGTGGTGTCGCTCGCCCGCGATGTGGCGTGGAAGTACAACACCACGGTGGCGCTGACCGGGCCGGTCGATGTGATAACCAACGGCACCGAGACGGTGCGCATCATGAACGGCCACCCCATGCTCAAGAGCGTCACCGGTACCGGCTGTGTGACGACGGCCCTGGTGGGAGCTTGGGTGGCCGTCGCCCGGTCGAGTGTGCTCAGGGCTGAGGAGGCCGACCTGATGGCCGCCGCCGCTGGCGCCGTCTCGATGATGGGCATCGCCGGCGAGAAGGCCTTTGCCGAGGCAGGCGAGAAGGGTACGGGCAGCTTCCACATGGCGCTCATCGACGCCCTCTCCACCATCACCGCCGATGACTTCATGCAGATGGGCCGCTACGGGCAGGAGCAGCTGTGAGCGAGGAGGAGCTGGCGCCCCTGATGCCCAACGTGGCGGGACGGCCGGTCGACCCCAGCGCCACGGACTACTCGCTCTACCTGGTCACCGACCGCGACCTGATGAGCGCGCCTACGCTTGCCCAAGCGGTGGAGGAGGCCATTGCCGGAGGCGTCACCCTGGTGCAACTGCGTGAGAAGCACGCAGACTCGCGGGAGTTTCTCTCGCAGGCCCGGGAGTGCAAGAGAATCTGCGACGCCCATGGAGTGCCCCTCCTCATCAACGACCGGCTGGACATCGCCCTGGCGTGCGGGGCGGCCGGGCTGCACGTGGGTCAGGACGACCTCCCCGTCGAGGTGGCACGGCAGATTATGGGTCCGCGCGCAATCATTGGCGTCTCTGCGTCATCGGTTGAGCAGGCGGTGGCGGCCGAGCAGGGCGGGGCGGACTACCTGGGCATCGGCGCCATGTACGCCACCGGCACCAAGGACGATGCCGACCTGGTGAGCCATGACGAGCTGCTCGCCATCCGCCGAGCCGTGCACATTCCGCTGGTGGTGATCGGCGGCATAAACGCGGCGCGGGCGTACCAGTTTGCGTATACGGGAATCGATGGCTTTGCCGTGGTCTCCGCCATCATCGCGGCTGCTGACATCACCGCCGCCGCAGCGGACCTCAAGGCCCGGTTCATATCGCTTGATAGAGAGATGCGGCAATAACGGCGCCTGGTGGTGCCCCTCTCATCCGATGAAGTGCATGACGAGGAGCACCACCAGCGCCGCCGCCACCGCATAGAAGAGCACCGTGCCCACTTTGCAACCCATCTTGCCCTCTCCGGCGGCGTTGACCATGCCGTCGAAGACGCCGCGCTTGCGCCGATAGGCAACCACGTGCTGTTTCTTCTTAAATGTGGGCCAAGGAACCGACTTGGCTTTGTTCCAAGCGCCGTTGGTGGCTTTGACCTCGGCGAGCTCCTCAGGGGTGAGTTTGGGAGTGGGGTGCTCGCCCTTGGCTATGCGGTCAAACAGCCCGGTGAGGTAGGCGCGGATGGGTCCGTCGAGCTCGGGCTCCCACGCGATGACCGCCACTTCGGCACCGTAGGACTCGGTTGTGCCGCTGTACCAGATGTAGGAGATGGTGGCCGCGTAGCTCCAACCGTTTTGCGCGAGCAAGGCCAGGTGGTTGGCTACCCGTGGCGGCAGCGTGCCCAGGTGCCCGGCATGCTTGCTGGAGACGGCGGCCACGTAGACCCCGTCATCGTCTTGACTGAGCTCGACATCGAGATAGGCGCCCAGGGTGACGCTGTGGCCGGAAAGCCTCATGCTCTCGGCCTTTCCCACACCCTCGAGGTTCTCGTAAACGGCGTAGTAGCCGCTCTCGCTTAGCAGCGCCATGAGGCCTCCCCGCTCCGGTTGCCTTCTAAGCCTGCAGAAGTATAGCGAGAATGGCCGGGTCGGACCCCAAAGCGTGCGTGGCGAACCTGCTGCCGGTGCCCTGAGCAGGAAAGGAACGCCGGACGGGGGCGGTTGCGGGATTGTTTATCCTAGTAAACTTGTATGGTATATAGTGACTTCAAGGACGCTATGAGCAGGCTGTCGGGACCGATGCCGGCAGCGTGTCGGCAGATAGGGGTTGTTGGCATGAAGATCTCAACCAAAGGACGGTACGCCCTGTTATTGATGGGCGACCTGGCCCGCGCTCAGAAGGGCGAGCTGACGCCCATCAAGGAGATTGCCAATCACCAAGGTATCTCCGAGAAGTACCTCGAGCAGATCGTGCGTTCTCTGGCCAAGGAGGGCTTGGTGCTGAGTACACGAGGCTCGCAGGGAGGGTATCGGCTGGCAGCCGACCCCTCGTCCATCACTGTGGGGGCCATTCTGCGCGCCACGGAGGGCGACCTGGCTCCGGTCTCCTGCGTCGCCGACGGCGGCTTTTGCAACCACCTCGCCAGCTGTGAGACGGTCTTCATCTGGCGCAAGATCAAAGAGGCGGTCGATGAGGTGGTGGACGGCATCACGCTTCAGGATCTGGTCGAGCAGGCATCGGCCAGTGAGCCGGCGTTTGAACTCCAGGCATAGCGGCCCTGCTATCCCGCTATTGCAAAAGCTCGGAGCCGGGTATCTCTGACAGCAAGAACCAGCAGGTAGACGGTACTGCATAACGGTTTGGAGCGGTCGATTTCAAGCTGTGAATGGAAAATCCTATAAAGTTACTAGGATTAGTAGAAATACATGGTACTGTCTCAACCAATGACATCCGGGAAGGCCAACCGATCTGTCACTCACGTCAATTTGAAACGCACATCAGAAGAAGGATGGAGAAAGATAATGCCTACCCCCAACGGACTCAAGCCCCGCATCGCACAGAGCATGGTCGAGCTGATCGGCAACACGCCCCTGCTCGAGCTCAACGGTTACGAGAAGGCTCACGACATCGACGCCCACCTGCTGGGCAAGGTCGAGTTCTTCAACCCGGCCGGCTCCATCAAGGACCGAATCGCCTACAACTTGATCGCCTCTGCCGAGGCGGCCGGCAAGATCAAGCCGGGTGACACGATCATCGAGCCCACCTCGGGCAACACCGGCGTTGGTCTGGCTGCCGTGGGCGCTGCACTGGGCTACAAGGTCATCATCGTTATGCCCGACACCATGTCTGTCGAGCGTCGCAAGCTCATCAAGCAGTACGGCGCCCAGCTGGTGCTCACCCCTGGTGCCGAGGGCATGAAGGGCTCCATCGCCAAGGCCGAGGAGCTCAACCAGAAGATTGCCAACAGCTTTATTCCGCAGCAGTTTGAGAACCCCGCCAACCCCGAGATTCACCAGAAGACCACGGCCGAGGAAATCTGGCGCGACACCGCCGGCGCGGTTGATGCGGTGGTTGCCGGCGTTGGCACGGGCGGCACCGTCTCCGGCATCGCTCAGGCCCTCAAGGCTCGCAAGGACGTCAAGATCTTCGCCGTTCAGCCTGCGGAGTCTCCGATTCTGACCGGCGGCGCCGGCGGCAAGCACGGCATCCAGGGCATCATGCCTGGTTTCAAGGCTAAGAATTACGACGAGGAGGTCATCGACGAGGTCGTCGACGTCACGACCGAGCAGTCCCTCGCCGCGGCGCAGGAGCTGGCGCGCGAGGACGGCATCCTGGTGGGGATCTCCTCCGGCGCGGCCGTGGCAGCCGGCGCCATCGTGGCCCAGCGTCCTGAGTTCAAGGGTAAGAACATCGTGGTCATTCTCCCCGATACCGGCGAGCGCTACCTGTCCACCGCCCTCTTTGCCGAGGAGTAAG
>OMWF01000119.1 GCA_900314665.1 uncultured Actinomycetes bacterium | reverse complement strand
GATGCCCTCGTAGCTGATGCCGCCGACAGGAGCCTCGAGTCCGCCGGCTGCACAGAAGATGAACTTCATGCCGTGGTCATGGAGCCAGTCATGCGGACCATGCTGGTAGCGCAGGTAATTGCTCACGAGTTTGCCGTCCGAGAGCCACGCGTTCTGCACGCCAAAGTAGTGATAAATGTCCCACAGCTTGGCGCAAGTGGTGCCGGACTCCTGGAGGTACTTGGAATCATTGAAGAGCTGCGAGGCCTCGGTACCGGCTCCGCCGCCGCCCGTGTACTCCCCCGCCTCGAGCAGCACGGTCTGCATGCCGAGCTCCAAGCCGTGAATGGCCGCGAACAAACCCGTGTTGCCCGCGCCCACGACGAGCCAGTCGCAGGTGACGTCGGGCTCGCCGAGCATCGAGGCCTTGGCCGGGTCGATCTTGAACTTGTCCTTGCCACTCGTGCGACGGGCGTAGGTGCCCTCCGGCGTGCCGTCAGCCATGTCGGCCCGCGCCGTGCGAGCCCCCGCCATCGTGCCTGCGACGGCCACCGCCCCTGCGGCAGCCGTCGCCGCAGCGACAAAACTCCTCCTGCTGAGCGCCTCCATGAGACCCCCTTTCGTCGTGCGCGCCCCGTGGCCGTGCCTGCCTGCAGTACCGCCGACTTGCGGCCGCTTGTCGACGCCGGCCTGCTGACCCGGGAAGACGCGCCCCTGCGATCCACCACATAGGATGGATGGCGAAACGCCGAAAGGTAATCCCCTCAGGAAGGAACACGTCTCTGAAAACGCCTTGGCGGTCATGTCCCTGATTGGGGGATGGAAGCAGAACGTATGATGTGGGCTGCCGCTTTCCGCATATGAACGCGACCGCGCCCGTCATCGCATTAACGTCGGGCGTACGCAGACGCATCGGCAGGCATGTCGGCTCCCAACGCGCTCGCCTGCACAAGGTCAAGCAACTCCTGTCGGGAGTGAACCTCGAGCGCGGCGTAGATTGCCCTGCGGTAAGTCTTTACAGTATTGGACGAGAGGCCAAGGTTCTCTGCCGTCCGTTCCACGCTCTGCCCCTTGGCAAGTTCTGCGAGGACCTGCCCCTGTCGCTCACTCAAACCGTGCTCGCTCGCAAGGCGCTCGCACGTCTGCGCAAGCGACGCAAATCCCGCCTGTACTGCCTGCGCCTCGGAGAGCGTTGGGATCATGGGTTGTTCAGGGCTGCAGGCTGGCAGACCGAATGGCGGCTTGCCCTGGAGCAACGGGGTCAAGAAAGCAGGCAGCGTGAGCAGGTAGATAAGAACAGCAGTGGCAATAGAAGGGGCGCCCTGCGTCACCGCGTGTGGCAGGACGACGAGCAACATCTCAGGCAGGCGGGCGAGATAGACGCACCCACCCAGAATGCCATAGACGACGACCGTCGAGACGTCCGCAGACCGGCTGAGCTTGCATGAGGTAAGCAGTAGGAGTAGGGAGACGACACAAAAGCATGCATCACCGATAAAAACCACAAACCATCGCTGTTCGGGCGGTAAAAAGGCCGCGACGAGCACCGCCGTCGCCAAGATGGGCAGCAAAACCGCGTAAGCGTCACGAATTCTTACCGAGCGACGCCATCCGAAGAAAACGCCCGCGAGAACGACAAGGGCAACGATGTTGGCAACTTGAGCAAGCATCGTACGGAAGAAATCTTGCCCCTGCGTGTTTACAAAGAGATTACTTGCTAAGGGCGCCACCAGCACGAGAACCACCGCGCACACCGCCGGCGTGACGAGCGAACGGAGCAAGCCGCGGCGCTCGAGGACGTCTCGGTCTACCATGCGCGGATGACTCGGATAGTTTGCAAGCGAGCGAGCGTTGAGCCACTGCAGGACGAGCGCAGCTGGCACCAGACAGACCCCGTACAGTACAAGCCGCACCTGCGCCGGCACAAAGTAGAATAGCGCACTTGTGACAACGGAGACGGCTGAGGCAATAAACAGCAGCTCAAGAATCTCGTTCTCGGAGCGACGCGAGACGATCCGCATCCACTGGAGGTAGCCCAGCGTCGTGCCGATCCCCATTGCCACCCCCAGCAGTGTCAGCAGGACGGCGCCGCTCCTGCCAGCGACAACAGGGACGAGAAAGAGCTCGAGCAATGCAAACGCGGCAGTGTCCAAGGCATCGAGGACATGCGCGGAACGTGGTGGCACGCGCCAAGCCATCGTGGCGGCGACGAAGAACGTAGCGACGTACGCGACCTGCTGAGCAACCACATAGATGGCCGCCTGTGCTTGTGAGGTCAGAAAAGGCAGCATATATGTGGTGCCACCGCACGCAACGAGTGTCATCCAGACCGAAATACCCACGGCGTAGAGGACATACCCGTGGGCACGCGGGCAGGCATGCGCACGCCCACCCGTGCGCGGAGTGCGTCCATGCTCGACCCGCTCGCCGCCCGTCTCGACTCGCATCGCCATCGTCGCGTCTACCCCACTCGTCCGGAGTCAGCCTCCTCTTTGCGCGAAAATAATAGCCGAACGACAACGATGACCTTCTCCTCGTCTCCCACAACCGACTTGATTTCGCGTTCGATCGCCCGGAAGGTCGGCAATCCTTAGAAAGGCACGGAGCCAAGAACTTAGCCTGTCCTTGGCTCCGCGCCATACCGCGCATATGACTTCGTTACTCGTTATTGGCTATATATTTACCAGTAAGATAACCGAATGTAATACAATTCATACCATAATTAGCACCACAAGTCATAAACGAGTAGTTTCCGCTGAACGAGTCCCCGACCATGGTACCCACGTTGTAGAGCCCTGGGATGGACCTGTCGTCAGCATCGCAAACCTGCATCCGCGCGTTTGTGCGCAAGCCCCCAAGCACCGTGAGGATCATCTTCTGCGGACCGCTCACCGCCCCATAGAATGGGGGCTC
>OMWF01000184.1 GCA_900314665.1 uncultured Actinomycetes bacterium | reverse complement strand
GGCATCCGCCCGCACGTCGAAGATGTAGCTCACGTTGGTGTGGCCCTTGTCGAGCTTCCTCACGTTGACTAGGTCCGAAGGCTCACAGCCAAGCGCGCGGCAGCTGTTGGCGAGCGCGGACGCCGGCAGCACGGAGGCGGTCATCATCTCATCGTTGGTCGGTGCGGGCTTGTCGGCAGCGGTCAAGCGGCTCATCCTCCTCGTAGTCTCACCCTGATGCTCTCACAGGAGCGGACGCCACGAGGCCGTGAAGGCGCCCTCATCCGGCGCAAGGGCCGAGCGCGCGTTTGGTCGGGGAGACTCCCGGGTCAGAGCCATCTTCCGCCGCGCCGCCCGGCCGGACGCGCCGGCCGGCTATGCTACCGTGCTGCCATACCGAGAAACGCACCGCGTCTTGAGGAGGACCGCCATGTCCGAGCTCACGCTCTTCTACCGTCCCACCTGCCCCTACTGCATGAAGGTCTTCTCCTTCATGAACCGGGCGGGCATCAAGCTCGAGAGCCGCAACGTCTCCGCCGATCCGGAGGCACTTGCCGAGCTCGTCGAACGCGGCGGCATGGACCAGGTGCCCTGCCTCAGGATCGGCGAGCGCTACCTCTACGAGAGCGATGACATCATCGCCTACCTGGACGCCAACGCCCGTTAGATGCTGAGCAGCTGCTTGATCTGACGGCCGCGCCCCGTGCGCAGGATGTGGTTCTTGAGGCACGCCGAGACGCGCTTGAGCTTGCCCAGCTCCCGGATGCCGGCAAAAGTGCTCACCACCCGCCGCGCCTGCTCATCCATCCGGTTGCCGTATAGCTCCAGCAGGAGCGCCGCCTGCCCGATGTACTCCTCGAGTCCCAAGCCGACCCCTGCCTCATTCTCCCAACGGGGCAGGTAGGCGCTCTCGGCCTGGTCGTCAGTCCTCATTGAGGCGGTGGGATCGCTGATGAAGGAGAGCATCCCGCACGAGGCGGCGATCTGCCCCACCCACAGGTCGAGGAGGGGCACGTCGCCGTCTGCCATGGGGTGTTCGACGAGCATCCTCCACAGCGTGCGGTTGCCCATCAGGGTGCGGCTCACCACCGGGTTCTGCACCAGCAGGGTGCCAATGCCGTTCTCGGTGCCGTCGATGCCGAGGCTTTCCAGATAAGACTCGTCGAGCACGCCCAGGTCGGTGTCGAGCAGGGCCACGTCGGAGTGGATGGCGAGCGGCTCGTCACCTCCCCGGGCGGTTTCCAGACCACGCATCCGGACCTGGTACTTTGAGAGCTTGTCCGGCGTCCACACGTCTCCCTGCAGGCAGAACATGAAGTACTCGGCCGGCTCCATGGTGCCCAGAGCCGCCAGGCACATGGCCATCGCGCTGCCCGAGACCCGCGGGTCCTGCTTGACATGGACCCGGTCGGGGTGCTCCAGCGCGTAGCGAGACACGAGCTCCCAGGTGCCGTCTGTCGACCCCCCATCAAAGATGTGCAGGTCCCAGTTGCCGCGCGACTGGTCAAAGATGGAATGGATCTGGTCATCAAGGTGATCCACGCCGTCGCGGGTCGCCATGATGATGCTCACGGGAGGCGTATCGCTCATGCGCGCTCGCCCCTTAAGGAGGGGCCTTCAGGTTCTCGGGGTTTCATGCAGACAATCCCTTCTCACGCCGCTGCCCGCGGCGACCGGCTTCTGATATGCATTCTAACCGCGAATCTCCGCGCCCACAGCCTTGCACGCCTTTGTTACCACCTTGGCATGGGCCTTCTCCACCTCATCGGAGGTCAGGGTGCGGTCAGCGGCACGATACGAGAGCGAGAAGGCCAGCGACTTCTTGCCCGCGCCCAGCCGCTCGGGATCGCGATAGACGTCGAAGAGCCGCGCCCGCTCGAGCAGCTTGCCGCCGGCTGAGGTGATGACCTGCTCCACCCGCTCGGCGGTGACGGACTCGTCGACCACCAGGGCCAGGTCGACCTCGACGGCCGGGAAGTGCGGAATCTCGGCCAGCTCGCGAGACTTGCGGGCGCTCTTGCGCAACGCCTCGAGCGACAGCTCGAAGGCGGCCACCTGGCCCTTCACTCCAAAGGCCTGGCAGGCCAGGGGGTGGATCTCACCGACCCAGCCGATCTGGGTGCCGCCAGAGAGCACCTCGGCGGCGCGTCCCGGCTGCAGCCAGGGGGCCTCGTCGGCGCCGAGCGCCTTGAAGCGGATCTTCTCGGCCTTAAGCTCGTCAAGGAGGTTCTCGAGCACGCCCTTGGCGTCAAAGAAGTCGAGGGGCACCGCCGGGTCGTTCCAGCCGGGTTCGTTCCAGGAGCCTGCGAGCACCCCGGCCACCAGTTTGCGCTCCTTGGGGAGCTTGCGCCCCTCGGCCGCGGCAAAGACCCGCCCCTGCTCGTAAAGCTGGACGTTGGGCACCCCGTGGGCCTCGTTGTAGGCGACCGAGCGCAGCAGCCCGGGAATGACGGAGCGGCGCATCTGGCTTTGGTCGGCGCTCATCGGATTGATGAGCTCGACCGCCTCGCCCCGGCCCTCGGCCGGCATGCGCAGGCGGGCCAGGTCGTCTTCGGGGACGAAGGAGTAGGTCATGGTCTCGTTGAGGCCGCAGGCGCGCAGCACTTCGCCGATGCGGTCGTCGACGATCTGCTCGGGGGTGCGCCCGCCGATGCGCTTGCGGCCGCCGGGCAGAGTGGGCTCGATGCGGTCGAGGCCCCACAGGCGCGCCACCTCCTCGTAGAGGTCGATCTCGCGGGGCAGGTCGGG
>OMWF01000244.1 GCA_900314665.1 uncultured Actinomycetes bacterium | reverse complement strand
CTACCTGGTGTTATGGAAGCAGCCCCTTCCCGTCGCCCGGGTCCCGCGGCCTCGGGCTGGCCAAAGCCGTCAAAAGTTGGAGCCGGCTCGACCTCCCGGCGGCGCCCCTGGCCAAAGCCGTCGAAAGTTGGAGTAGAACGGGCCGGTGGAGTACGTGGGGCTGCTGCAGCCGGTGCCGCTCCCGCTCCGCCATCGGCTACGTGATCCCCGCGGAGGGGACGGCCGCGCTCCTCGAGGGGATGGCCGCCCGTCAGCGTGCGGGGGCGTTGGTGGCGCGATCAGTTCCATCCTCTTGCCCGAGAAGCTGACACGCGCCGCCCTCGCTCCAATTGCTTCCTGGGGCTTGTGCCCGATCGGAGGTGCTGGCCGGGCGTGAGACTCCGCAAAAGCTCAAATCCCGTACATTGCGACAGAAGGGGGTCGCAGGCTGGTGGGTCATTGCTACCGCAGAGGTGGCTCCCACTGCCGCAGACATCAGGTGTTGGCACGATCATCGGAAGCGACGCAAGCTCCGCCCGACCACCTCTGCCCGAGTTCCGATGCCCCGCTCTCACTCGCAGGCACGCCCCCAGGTCGCTACTTCACCACCAGCACTGGGCATTCCGAGAGTTTGATGACCCGCTCGCTCACCGAGCCCACCCTGAACTTCTGGAATCCGGAGAGTCCACGGCTTCCCATCACGATGGTGTCGACGCCGTTCTCGCGGGCATAGCGGGCGATGCAGTCCGCCGGCGCGCCGTGGAGCAGGACCGCCCTCGTGACCGCCCCGCTCCCCTCAAAGAGCTGCATCGCCGGCGCTAACACGCTGCCGTTTTCCACCTCGTCAAAGACCTCGGGGCTGTAGAGCGCGTCGATCTCATTCTCAGCCGACACCACATTGACCAGATCGATCTTCATGCCCGGCTTGAGCAGGGCCAGGCCCAGCGCCCGTCTGGCCGCTCGCATCGAGCATTCCGAGCCGTCAATCGCCAGTTCAATGTGGTTGTACATCGCTACCTCCTCGAATCAAACCTGGCAGCCGCCTTCCGGACTAAGTGCGTCGGGGCGGCGGTCCTGCGTCAGTCTCTGGTGTACTGCCGATAGGTGGTGAGGATGAGCGCCAACGCCGCTCCGGCAAACACGACCAGGATCGCGTAGGACGCCACGTAGGTTCCGCACAGGTCCATAAGCACGCCGGGGACCAGGTTGTACACGAAGCTCCCCGTAGCATACCCGACCTGAAACTGCCTGATCACCGTGCTGCGATTGGCCGCAGTCGAGAGCTGGATCGACCAGATGGGGATGCCGATGGTGCCTACCGCCATGCCCGCCCCGTACAGCACCGAGCCGGCTACGGCAAAGACCGCCAGGCCGGTGGGCGTCAGACAGAGGCACACCAGTCCCACGATGATGGCGGTAAAGCTCACGATTGTGCCGCGCACCGCGCCGATCATGTCGTAGAGCCTGCCGGTAAAAGCCTTGGAGAAGGTCAGGCAGATGCCGTAGACCGAGAGCATGAGGGCGGCAAAGGAATGGGGAAATCCCTCGGAGACCAGCAGCACCGAGAGGAACGTGGCGGCGGTCACGCAGATGGCGCCCACAAACGCCATGGCCAGCAGGAAACGCCGCGTGGCCGCGGGCGACAGGCAGACGCCGCCTTCGGTGACGGGCGTGGGGTGAATCTCGGGGTGCGCGCCGTCCTCGTGGTGCTGCTCGACGGGCTTGCGGGAGGGCCCTTCCCCAAGGTCCGCATCGTACCGGGCTGCGCCGTGGGCAACGGCGCCGATGTCCTCGGGGCGGTTGCGCAGCAGCAGGCCTACCACCACGGTGATGGCCAGCGCCATCGCCGCCTCCATCCAAAACGAGAGCTGGAGCGAGCGGGTCCTGATCACGTACTCGGCCAGGACGGGGATGATGATGCTCGCCACGCCGCTGCCCACGGCCGAGAGCCCCGCCGCGGTGCCGACGTCGGTCTTGAACCAGCGGTTGACAAGCAGGGTGATGCCGATCATGCCGCCCAGCCCGTAGGCGGCACCGCAGATGACCGCCGCCACAAGCAGCCAGGGCAGGCTGCGCGCCAGGCCAAAGGCAAAGAGCCCCAGGGCGGAGAGCGCTCCGGCGATGAAGCAGCCCAGCCGGCAGTCGAGGGCGTTGTAGTAGCGTCCAACCAGGATCATGCAGATGAGCGAGACAAACGTGCGGGTGCCGATGATGAGCGAACCGGCGGCGTCGCCCACGCCGGGAAGCGCCACCAGGTATGGCTGGTACACCGAAAACGAGGTGCTTGGCAGCCCCACGTTGCAGAACATCAGCAAGAAGCAGCAGGTGACGATCGTGTACTCGTAATGTCTTTTCCTGTACGTACCCATGTGCCCAGTATGGCGCGCGGGGGCGGTGCCGGAGGGTGACGGTCTGCAAACGGCCTGCGCCGCCAACGCCAAACCGATACGATGGAGTCGCATCGTGTTTCATGGAAGGGAGACCCCATGCCCAAGCCGCCGACGACCGCCTCGCGCCCCGCTCCTCTGCGCCCCGACCGGCGAGGACCGGCCCAACCCGGCCCGTCGCTGGTAGCGCGGGTGCGGCCGGCCATCGATCAGCTGGTGCCGGCGGATGCCCCGGTGGTGCTGATGGTGAGCGGCGGCTCGGACTCCACCGCCCTGCTGCTGCTCATGGCCCGGCTGGTCCCGACCGAGCGGCTGCACGTGCTGCACGTCAACCACCTGCTGCGGGGCGCCTCCGCCAACGCGGACGAGGTCTTTGTGCGGACCCTGGCGGCGCGGGAGGGCATCGCCTGCACCGTCAAGCACGTCGACGTGGGGCGCCTGGCTGAGGAAGAGCGCGGCAACGTGGAGGCCATCGGCCGTCGCGAGCGCTATGCCGCTGCCGCGGCCCTTCTCGGCGAGCTGTGCGAGAAGGCAGGCGTCCCGTCCGATCAAGGGCGCATCGCCACGGCCCATACCAGGGACGACAGGGTCGAGACCTTCATGATGCGGGCCAGCGTGGGCACGGGGCCGGGGGGCTTGGGCTCGATCAGGCCCCAGAGCGGGCAGGTCATCCATCCACTGCTCGCCCTCTCGCGCCAGGAGCTGCGTGGCTGGCTACGCGACCAGGGCCAGGACTGGTGCGAGGACGAGACCAACCTGGTGCCCGACCGCGACCGCACCTACATGCGCCTCGAGGTCCTTCCCAACCTGCGTTCCCGTAACGCCTCCTTTGACGCCAACCTGGAGCGCACCATGGACCTCATCGCCGATGAGGATGAGTATCTGACGGACCAGGCAAACGGTCTCTACCAGAGGCTTTTGCGTCCGGCGCCCCAAGACCTGGTGCCCCGCGATGAGGACGGCCCGGTGTCGGCGGTGGCTCTGGACGCGGCCGGGGTGGCCGCCGCCCCGCTGGTTCTGGCCCGCCGGGTGGTGCGCCAAGCGCTGCTCGCGGTGGGAGGGCGCCATACCAGGGTCGAGGCGCGACGCATCGACGAGGTGGTGAACGGCGCCTCAGACCCCCAGTTTGCTGCCGATCTTCCAGGATTTATAAGGGTTCGTAACAGCTTTCAAACGCTGGTGTTCATCTGCGACCCCGACCAACTAGGATGGGCCGCATCCGCCGCCGCACCGTGGGGCGGATGGCTTGCCATCCCCGGCCAGCTCGGGCTGCCCGACGGCTGGCAGCTGACCGCTTCGGTCGAGCCGGTGCCTGCGCGTGCCGAGCTGCGCGCCCTTGACGCCTCGCGCGAGGCGTTTGTGGACGTGGGACGCGCCCGGCGCCTGTGGGTCTCCGGTCCTCGCGAGGGCGAGCGCATGGTTCCTCTGGGCTTTGCCCATGGGAGCAAGAAGCTCTCCGACGTGTTCGGCGACCGCAAGGTGCCCGCTCCGCTGCGCGGCCGGGTGCCAGTGGTCCGCCGCGGTGAGGGGAGGGACGCGCCGGTGGTCTGGCTGGGCGGGGTGATGGTCGACGAGCGCAGCAAGATAGCTGCGTCTACGGCACAGGCGGTGCATCTTACGCTGCACCGTGCGCCTGAGCGGTAGGGGCAACTGGGCAAAGCGGTATCATGTACCCTTGTTTTACTGGCCAAACCGGCTTGTGCGGGCGAGAAGGGAGCTTGAGGGAGCGATGTCATTTCTGGTCGATAACCCCGACGTGGTGAGGACGCTTTTCACGCGGGATCAGATTGCGGACAAGGTCCAGGAGATTGGCGCTCAGGTCACAGCTGACTACGCCGGACAGGACCTGCTCGTCATCTGCGTGCTGCGCGGCGCCGCTACCTTCATGGCCGACCTGGTGCGCGCCATCGACCTGCCGGTGGAGATGGACTACATGTGCGTCTCCAGCTACGGCAACGGCGTGGCCAGCTCCGGCGTGGTGCGCATCGTCAAAGACCTGGACTGCGACATCCGCGGCCGCCACGTGCTCATCGCCGAGGACGTCATCGACTCGGGTCTGACCCTCAAGTACCTGATTCGCAACCTCGAGAGCCGCAGCCCGGCCTCGGTCGAGGTGGCGGCGCTGCTCCACAAGCACCGCGAGGGCGCCGTCGAGAGCAAGTACGTCGGCTTTACCTGCCCGGACGAGTTTGTGGTGGGCTACGGCCTGGACTATGCCGAGAAGTACCGCAACCTCCCGTACATCGGGGTTCTCGACCCCAAGGTGTACGAGCACTAGCCAACAGGAACCAACCGCACCGATTAAGGAGCATGCGTGAAGAAAAGCGTACGAACAACACTGCTCTACCTGCTGCTGGTGGCAGTGCTGGTGGTGATCGTGGTCAGCCAGGTGGCAAACGGCGGCCGCTCAACCCCCACGCAGCTCAGCACCAGCGAGTACGTGGCGGCGGTCAATGAGGACCGGGTGAGTAAGGTCGAGTACTCGGCCTCCAGCTCCACCCTGACCGGTACCTATTGGGCCACCACCGACGACAAGAACGCGGGCGCCGCCCCGGTGGATTTCACCTCCACCTACGTGGGCGAGGACTCGCTCAACGAGCTCATGGCCCAACACCCCGATATTGAGTACAACGTCAACGTGGCGAGCAACGCCATCTGGGTCACCTTGCTCACCACGGTTCTGCCGCTGGTCCTCATCTTCGCCCTCATGTACTACTTCATGCGCCAGATGAACAACGTCAACGGCGGTCAGATGGCCTTTGGCAAGGCCCGCGTCAAGAAGACGGACAACAACGGCAACAAGCCCAAGGTCAAGTTCTCCGACGTGGCAGGCATCGACGAGGCCGTCGAGGAGCTCGATGAGATTCGAGAGTTTCTCGCCAACCCGGCCAAGTACCAGTCTATGGGTGCCAAGATTCCGCGCGGCGTGCTGCTGGTGGGCCCTCCGGGCACCGGTAAGACGCTGCTGGCTAAGGCGGTCGCCGGCGAGGCGGGGGTCCCGTTCTTCTCCATCTCCGGCTCCGACTTTGTCGAGATGTTTGTGGGCGTGGGCGCAAGCCGCGTGCGCGACCTGTTCAACCAGGCCAAGGAGGCCGCTCCCTCCATCATCTTCATCGATGAGATCGATGCCGTGGGACGTCAGCGCGGCGCCGGTTTGGGCGGCGGTCACGACGAACGCGAGCAGACCCTGAACCAGCTCCTCGTGGAGATGGACGGCTTTGAGGACAACGACTCCGTCATCCTGCTGGCTGCCACCAACCGCGTGGACATCCTGGACCCGGCCCTGCTGCGTCCCGGCCGCTTTGATCGCCAGGTCACGGTCGACCCGCCCGATTTTGCCGGCCGCGAGGCCATCCTCAAGGTGCACTCCCGCGGCAAGCCGCTGTCGGTCGACGTCAACTTTGAGACGCTCGCCAAGCTCACGCCTGGCTTTACCGGCGCTGAGCTGGCCAACCTCATGAACGAGGGCGCGCTGCTCGCCGCCCGCCGCGGGCGCCACGTCATCTCCATGGACGAGCTCAACGAGGCCATGGAGCGTGTCATCGCCGGCCCCGAGCGCAAGAGCCGCATCATGACCGACGTCGAGAAGCGCACCATCGCCTACCACGAGTCGGGCCACGCCCTGGTGGGTCACCTGCTGGACAACGCCGACCCGGTGCATAAGATCAGCATCATCAGTCGCGGCCGGGCGCTGGGCTACACGCTCTCGCTGCCCGACGAGGACCGCTTCCTCAACACCCGCGCGCAGATGTACGACCAGCTGGCCGTGCTCATGGGCGGCCGCACCGCCGAGGAGGTCTGCGTCGGCGAGATAACCACGGGCGCCTCAAACGACCTCGAGCGCGCCACCAAGCTGGCCAAGCAGATGGTGACCCGCTACGGTATGACCGAGTCGCTTGGCACGCGCGTCTACGAGGCCGATCAGCAGCAGGTGTTCCTGGGCCGCGACTACTCGGCCACCCCCGAGTACTCGCAGGAGACGGCCGCCAAGATCGATGAAGAGGTGGGCCGCATCCTGGAGAACGCCCACAACATCGCCCGCCAGATCATCACCGAGCACCGCGACCAGATGGACCTCATGGCTCGCGTGCTGCTTGAGCGGGAGACCGTCGACGGCGAGGCGGCGCAGGCGCTGCTCGACAACCGCTGGGACGACTACCTGGCCCATGAGGACGAGCTCAAGGCCCGCAAGGAGGCCGAGAACGCGCAGCGCGCCCTGGAAGACGCCGCCCGCATGGTGCCGCCGCCCCCCGGTCAGATGGGGCCCGGGCCCAACATGATGCAGCCCGGCCAAGGCCAGTGGCAGCAGGGCCAGCCGGGGCCGTGGCAGCAGGGGCCGCAGGGCCAGCCCGGCCAGTGGCAGCAGCCCGGCCAGGGCCAGTGGCAGGTTCCGCAGCCCGGTCAGCAGCAGTGGCCCCAGCAGCCCCAGCCCGGCCAGTGGCAGCAGCCCCAGCAAGGGCAGTGGCAGGTTCCGCAGCCCGGCCAGTGGCAGCAGCCCCAGCAAGGCCAGCGGCCCAGCCAGCAGCCCCAGCCCGGTCAGCAGCCTGAGGCTCCGCAGGGCGACGAGCAGCAGCACGACCCGCACGACCAGGAGCGTTAGTCTCGCTCTTAAGAGCGCTTACGGGGGAGCCAGTCCAACCGGGCTGGCTCCCCTTCTCGTTGCACGCCGGAGCGGCCTGCCGTGTGCGCGCCGACCGCAGCGGTGCATGCCGTATACTTGCACCGTATACAAACGCGGCGCGACCGATGCGCCATCTCTTCCTTCTTATCCGGATGTTATTGAAAGGATTATACCATGGCCGATGAGAATACGCCCCAGACGCCTCAAGAACCTCAGAACGGCAGCGAGCTTCCGCCGCTGAACCTCGACCCCCAGCCTGCCTCCGAGAACGGAAACGCAACGAACGGGACCCAGCAGCCTTCGTACTCCTCCTCGTGCCAGCCGTCGTATCAGGACGGCTACCAGCAGCAGGGCTACAGCCAGAGCTACCAGGCCGGCTATCAGCAACCCTATCAGCAGTCCAGCCAGGCCGGTTACCAGCAGACCGGCTATCAGCAAACTGGGTACCAGCAGGGATACGGTCAGGCGCAGCAGTCCTACCAGCAGGGCTATCAGTCCTATCAGCAGCCCTATCAAAACGGGTACCAGACCTCTGGCTACCAGCAGGGAGACGTCTATCAGCCTCAGTACACCACACCGGTCGAGCAGCCCCCCAGCAGCCTGGGCAACTGGATCGGGACGCTGATCCTGACGGCCATCCCCATCGTCAACATCATCATGCTCATCATCTGGGCCGCCTCCTCAAGCACTGAGACCTCCAAGAAGCATTGGGCGCAGGCGCAGCTCATCCTCACTCTGATCGGGGTCGTGCTGTCCATAATCGCCGTCGCTGCCGGAGTCTTCACGGTCTCTGACCTGATAGCTCAGATGAGCTGAGCGGTCAGACCGTAAAGCGCACCCAAACAGGGGGCTTGTCCGCCCCGCCTTTCTCGTCTGGCTCTGGCGAGAACGGCGGATATGGACAAGCCCCCTTACTTACGCCCCTCGCCGCACGAGAAACCACGCGCTTCTCGCCCGGCATGCGGCACGTTACCGCAGCGTCAGCCCCACGGGGCAGTGGTCCGACCCAGAGACGTCGCTGTAGATGACCGGCTGGGTCCAATGCTGCTCGAGCGACGGCGAGGTGAGGAAGTAGTCGATGCGCCATCCAGCGTTGTTGTCGCGGGCGTGGAAGCGGTAGGACCACCACGAGTAGGCGCCGGTCAGGTCGGGGTTGGCGGCGCGGAAGGTGTCGGTGAATCCAGAGTCCAAGAGCTGCGAGAACTTCTCGCGCTCCTCATCAGAAAACCCCGCGTTGCCGCGATTTGAAGCCGGGTTCTTGAGGTCGATCTCCTCGTGGGCTACGTTCATGTCGCCGCAGACCACCACGCCTTTGTGTACCGCCAACTCGCCCACAAAGGCCCTGAAGACGTCGTCCCACATCATGCGGTGGTCTAGCCGTTTGAGTCCGTCCTGCGAGTTGGGGGTGTAGACGTCGACAAACCAGAAGTCGTCAAACTCGAGCGCGCAGATGCGGCCCTCGTGGTCGAGCTCCTCGACGCCCAGGCCGTGCAGCACCTGCAGCGGCTCCTTGCGGCTGAACACCGCCGTTCCGGAGTAGCCTTTGCGCTCGGCCGAGCTCCAGTACTGGTGGTAGCCAGGAGCCTCGACAACCACCTGCCCTTCCTGGAGCTTGGTCTCCTGAATGGCAAAGATGTCGGCGTCCACCTGCTCAAAGAACTCGACAAACCCCTTCTTGGCGGCAGCTCGCAGACCGTTGACGTTCCACGAGACGAGCTTGATCGGAGCCTTCTGGCTGGCGCCGGGGATATCGCTTGAGCTCTGGGGGCAATCGAGCTTGATGTACTGCGGCTTGGCTGCCTTCTTGCCGGTCTTTGCCGGGGTCGTGCTCTCATCCATAGGTCTTCCGCCTCTGCGCGTGTAGGGGCAGGGCGGCGCGCGTATCGGCAGGTGTGCTGCTTGCCGGCGCCGGTGCTGCCTGCTGCTTGTCGTTTCACATAAGATGGTACCCGACCTGACGGGGATGGCGGGCCGTCGCGCGCATGCCCGGTCGAGCGCGCCGCCCGATGGCACGGCGCCACGTTTGACAATCGCTTGTCGCCTTGCCGCTCACGTGCATCGCTACGCGACGGGGGCGCTACGATGGCACAAGTACCGTTTGCCTTTCGGATGTGCTTGGCATGTGCGTTTTAGGAGGCTCGCATGGCCGATACCAGCGCTGATCGCACCATTGAAGAGGAACGGGAGCTGCTGCGCTCGCTCTGCGCCAAGGGCGGGGTGGTCTTCTTTGGGGGAGCGGGGGTCTCCACCGAGAGCGGCATCCCAGATTTTCGAAGCCCTGACGGCCTCTACAACCAGCAGTACGACTACCCTCCCGAGCAGATCATTTCTCGCAGCTTCTTTGACGCCCATCCCGAGGAGTTCTACCGCTTCTATCGAGACCGCGTGATCTTCACCGACGCCCGCCCCAATCCTGCTCACCGCACGTTGGCGCGGCTTGAGCGCGAGGGGCTGCTTAATGCCGTCGTCACCCAGAACATCGACGGGCTGCATCAGGCGGCCGGTTCGCGCACGGTCTATGAGCTGCATGGATCCATCCATCGCAACCATTGCATGCGGTGCCATGCGGCCTATCCGCTCGACTTCATCGTGCAGACCGGAAAGGACGATCCGCGGGCGTTGCCCCTGTGTCCCGCCTGCGGCGGGCTGGTGAAGCCTGACGTGGTGCTCTACGAGGAGCCGCTCGATGACCGGGTCATCACCGGGGCGGTGCGGGCCATCTCCCAGGCCACCACCCTCATCATCGCCGGCACCTCGCTGGTGGTCTATCCGGCCGCCGGGTTTATCGACTACTTTAAAGGTCAGCACCTGGTGGTCATCAACCGCACGCCAACCTCCCGCGACGCCGGCGCTGACCTGCTTATTCGTCACAACGTGGGAGAGGTCTTTGACTGGTAGCACGCATCAGGCCGTAAATGGTATCGTTCTGGGGCGACAGCGAACCTCTGCTCGCAGGATGAGTGCTCAACGCAGGCAGAACCCATTCTAGGAAGGGTCTTTATATGGACCGCGAAAAAATCATGCAGGGTGTCCGGATGATTCTCGAGGGTGTGGGGGAGAATCCCGATCGCGAAGGGCTTCAGAAGACGCCCGAGCGGGTCGCCAAGATGTATGAGGAGATCTTCTCCGGCCTTGAGGACGATCCCAAGCACTACTTTGAGACGCTCTTTGACGAGCACCACCAGGAGATGGTGATCGTCCGCGACATCCCCGTCTACTCGATGTGCGAGCACCACCTGGTTCCGTTCTTTGGCCTGGCGCATATCGCCTACATCCCGGGCAAGACCGGCAAGATTTGCGGCCTGTCAAAGCTCGCCCGTCTGGTTGACTCGCTGGCCAAGCGCCCACAGGTGCAGGAGCGCCTCACCTCTCAGGTGGCCGACACCATCGTCGAGTGCCTGGAGCCGGCCGGCGTGATGGTGGTGCTCGAGTGCGAGCACATGTGCATGTCCATGCGCGGCATTCGCAAGCCTGGCACCCGCACCACCACAAGCGCGGTGCGCGGCACCTTCCGCACCTCGGTCAACACCCGTTCCGAGGCCATGCAGCTCATCCTCAACGGGAGCCATCGCTCATGACGCCGGCAGAGGACGCTCCCACGGTTTGGCGCTGCGGCCGCTTCACGCTGTCCTGCGACCGCCCGTTGGTGATGGGCGTGCTCAACGTGACCCCCGACTCCTTCTCGGACGGGGGCACCCACAACACCTATGAGGCCGCCGTCGCCTGGGGTCAGCAGCTGGCTCGGCAGGGGGCCGACGTCATCGACGTGGGGGGCGAGTCGACCCGTCCGGGGTCGGACGAGGTCTCGCCCGAAGAAGAGCTGGCGCGCGTGCTGCCGGTGGTCAAGGCTCTGGCCGAGCGCGGGCTGGTGGTCTCGGTCGACACCCGCCACTGGCAGGTGGCCCGGGCGGTGGTCGAGGCCGGCGCCGCCATCATCAACGACGTCTCAGGGTTCAGGGACCCCCGGATGGTCGAGGTGGCAGCCGGCTGCGATGCCGGCCTGGTGGTCATGCACATGCTGGGCGAGCCCAAGACCATGCAGCGGGAGCCCCACTATGACAACGTGGCTGCCGAGGTGGGCGCCTACCTGCGCCGGCAGGCCAAGATGCTTGAGGAGGCGGGGGTCTCGCACGATCGCATCTGCATCGATCCCGGCCCCGGCTTTGGAAAGACCGCCGCGCACAACATCGAGCTGCTGCGCGCCACGCCTTACCTCGCCAGCCTCGGCTATCCGTTGATGGTGGCCACTTCGCGCAAGCGATTCATCGGGACCGTCACCGGAGTCGAGGTGGCGGCGGATCGCGACGCCGGCTCGCTGGCGACGGCGCTCTACGCCATCGAGCACGGCGCCGTCATCGCCCGCGTGCATGACGTGGAGCACACCGCCCAGGCCTTTGCCATGCTCCATGCCCTGATGACGTACCGACGGGACAACCCTGCGGCCCCCGAGGCTCCCGCCCCGCTTGGCACCGCCGCTGGCAGGGGCTCTGCTAGGCGCATCTACCTGGCCTTGGGCAGCAATGAGGGAGATAGGGCGGGCCAGCTCCAGCAGGCGGTGGACGCCATCGACGCGCTGCCGCAGGTCACGGTCACGGCCGTGTCGCAGATTTACGGGAGTGAGCCCGCCTACTACGGGGACCAACCCATCTTTGCCAACGCGGTGATTGCGGTGGCGACCGATGAGGACCCTGAAGACCTGCTCGCCCAGCTGCAGCAGATCGAGCTCGACTTGGGTCGGCGTCGCGACTTTCCCAACGCGCCACGCACGCTTGACCTGGACATTATCGACGTGTCGGGGGTCACCTCGGCAGATCCGTTGCTGACGCTGCCGCATCCCAAAGCCCTGGAGCGCGATTTTGTGGTCACGCCGCTCCTGGAGTGCGCACGCCATCTGGGCGATGCGGCTCCGGTGCTGGCAGACGGTACGCCGGTGACGGCAGACGCCGTGTCTGTGGGCAAGGTGACACAGACCCTGAGCGACCTGGTCATCAAGGCCCGGTAGGGGATTGCCGTGCCTGGCTCTGCTCCCGCATCCGACGCCGACCAGCTGCTCGCCCGGCGTGCGGCGGTGTTGGCGCTGCTCAGGCAGACTGGCGACGGTCGCCTCTCCGGTCAGGAGATCGCCCAGCAGCTGGGCATCAGTCGGACTGCGGTGAGCAACCACATCGCCGCGCTGCGACGCGAAGGCTACCGGATCGACTCCGCCACACGGGTGGGCTACCACTTGTCGCAAAGCCCCGACCTGCCGCTTCCCTGGGAGGTTTGCCCGCTGCTCACGGGAGGCTTCAGGCAGGTCACGGGCGGTGCCGAGACTGGTTCGACCAACGACGACGCTCTGGACCTGGCGCGCAAGGGGGCACCCGAAGGCACAGTGGTGCTTGCTGCCCGGCAGACCAAGGGCCGGGGGCGTCTCGGCCGCACCTGGAAGTCGCCCGAAGGCGGGCTGTACGCTTCGTATGTGCTCAGGCCCCAGGCGCCGCTCGAGCGGGTATCGGCGCTGTCGCTGGTGGTGGCGCTTGCGGTGGCGGATGCGCTGGAGCGCTTTGGGGTGCCGGGCGTGCGTCTCAAATGGCCTAACGACCTGCTGCTCTTTGATGATGAGGGCGCGGAGATGGGCAAGGTGGCAGGTATCCTGCTGGAGATGTCCGCGCAGATGGACGGCGTGGAGTACGTGATTCCCGGCATCGGTCTCAACGTCAACCGACCGGTCGACGTGCCGGTCATTGATGACGGGGGCAGGCGGCAGGCCGCCTATGTCTCGGACAGGATCGATGCGGTGCCGCGGCTGGCCGAGCTGGCTGCCGCCCAGATCGACTGTCTGGCAGCGCGCTATCAGGCATGGAAGTCTGCAGGCTGCTTCTTTGCCCCGTTTAGGGACGAGTATGTGGAGAGGCTCTCCACCCTCGGTCAGGACGTGCGGGTCGTGGCCATGGGCGGTGAGGTACTGGCGTCCGGCATCGTGATCGGCATCGACGACCTGGGACGGCTGCTCGTGCGCGACGAGGACGGCACCATCGCGCCAGTGACCGCCGGCGAGGTCTCGCTGCGCGGGTAGGCGAGAGGGGCTCCCGGAGCTTTGCCAGGCCGGATGTGAACGGCTGGCGGCGAGAGTCCCTTAAAGGGTGGGGCTAGCCATGCACGTTGCCCGCTTCCTGGGGCTTCTGTTCGATAGAGGGCGCCACCCGGGCGAAAGCCCCGCAAGCCTCGGGCCCCGCACTACGCTCGGACCGGCGGAGCCTCGTAACCCGTCCGACGGGGGAGAAGGGATTGCGCTGTCGCGCTGCGCGTACAGCTCGTCCACGCAACTCGCCCGGCGCGGCGGGGGAGAAGGTCGCGGGAATCGACCGCGGCCGAACAGTCAAGCCCCACGCCCAGCCCAGCGACCGGAGGACGT
>OMWF01000147.1 GCA_900314665.1 uncultured Actinomycetes bacterium | reverse complement strand
TGGTGGGCCCTGCAGGATTCGAACCTGCAACCAAGGGATTATGAGTCCCCTGCTCTAACCGTTGAGCCAAGGGCCCGGATGCCTGCCTCTCGGCGCGGCATGTACGTATGGTAGCGCATGATGGCCGCCGGTGCCGCCACATCGTCGTCTCCTTTCGCCGGGAAGCATCGAGAAGACAGGTTGCAGTCTGCGTCGTACACCGCTAATATCTCTTATCGCGCCACAAAGAACGGGCGATTAGCTCAGGGGGAGAGCGCTTGCTTCACACGCAAGAGGTCACTGGTTCGAAACCAGTATCGCCCACCACGTAACTCGTAAGGCAGACGCTGGTCAGCGCTCTGCCTTTTCTTTTGCCCTCAGAGAGGAGCGGACCTTTGATACTGCAAGTCCAGAACGTCACTAAGTCCTACGGCGCCCGCACCCTCTTCTCAAACGCCAGCTTCCAGGTGGACGACCGCGACCGCTACGCCCTCATCGGCCCCAACGGCGCCGGTAAGACCACCATGATGAACATCATCACCGGTCGCGAGCAGGCCGACTCGGGCCAGGTCGTGCTGGCCCGCGGCTGCGAGATGGGCTACCTCGAGCAGGAGTCGGTCAACATGAAGGGCCGCAGCGTGCTCGACGAGGTGCTCTCCAGCGCCTCCGAGATCAGGGCCATGGCCGGCAGGATCAATGAGCTCGAAGCCCGCATCGCCGCCGCCACCGACCCCGACGAGCAGGAGAAGCTGCTGGAGAGCTACGGCCGGCTGCAGACCCAGTTCGAGAACAAGGGCGGCTACCAGCTCGACAGCCTGGCCCGCTCCATGCTCTTTGGCCTGGGGTTTGGCGAGGAAGACATGGCCCACGACACCGCCGAGTACTCGGGCGGCTGGCAGATGCGCATCGCCCTGGCCAAGCTCCTGCTGCGTCACCCCGACATCCTGCTCCTCGACGAGCCCACCAACCACCTCGACCTGGAGAGCGTCAAGTGGCTCGAGGCGTTTCTGCGCACCTACACGGGCGCGGTGCTTATCGTCAGCCACGACCGCGCCTTCATGGACGCCATGGTCGACCACATCATCGAGGTCGACATGGGCCGGGTCACCGAGTACAAGGGCAACTACTCCGCCTACCTGGTGCAGCGCGAGGAGCGCATCGAGCGGATCCGCGCCCAGGCCGCGGTTCAGGAGCAGGAGATCAAGCACCTGCAGGACTTTGTGGAGCGGTTTCGCTACAAGGCCACCAAGGCCCGCCAAGCCCAGGAGCGCCAGAAGCGCCTCGACGAGCTCATGGCCCACCGCATCGTCGTCCCACCTGAGCGCAAGGCCATCCACTTCAACTTCCCCCAGCCGGTGCGCACCGGCGACATGGTCATGAAGCTGCAGCACGTGTCCAAGTCCTACGGCGACCATGCGGTCTACGACGACCTCAACCTCACGCTGTACCGCGGCGAGCGGGTGGCGCTGGTGGGTCCCAACGGCGCCGGCAAGTCCACCCTGATGAAGATGATCGCGGGCGTGCTCCAACCCGACTGCGGCACCATCAAGCCCGGCGCGCACGTCTCGGTCTCCTACTACGCGCAGCACCAGCTGGAGTCCCTGAAGAGCCACAACACGGTGCTCGAGGAGATTCAGGAGGTGGCCCCCTACGAGTGGAAGGAAAGCGACTGCCGCCGGCTCCTGGGCGCCTTCCTCTTTTCCGGAGACGCCGTGGACAAGCGCGTCTACATGCTCTCCGGCGGTGAGAAGAGCCGTCTCGCGCTAGCCAAGATGCTGGCCAAGCCCAACCCGGTGCTCTGCCTGGACGAGCCCACCAACCACCTGGACATCGCCTCCATCGACATGCTCGAGCAGGCGCTCCACAACTTCCGCGGCACCGTGGTGCTGATCAGCCACGACCGGCACCTCAACCGCTCGGTGGCCAATCGCATCATCGAGGTCAAGAACGGCGTTATCACCGAGTACGCCGGCGACTACGACTACTACCTGTGGAAGAGCGGCCAGGCGGAGAAGCCCGCTCCGGCGGCCGACGAGGGCGCCCTGCGCCGGGTCATGCCCGGATCAACCACCGGGCACACGGCATCGGGCAAGGCACCGCAGCTCGCGGAGGATCCCGATGCCCGAGCCGCCCGCATGGTACCGCCCCAGGTGCAGGCCGGCGCCATGACGGCCAAGGAGGGCGAGGAGCTCAAGGCTCGCAGTGCGCCTAAGACCAAGGAGCAGAAGCGGGCCGAGGCCGAGCTGCGCAACAAGCTGCACCGAGCGCTCAAGGGCACCCGCGAGCGCCTGGCTCAGGTGGAGGCCGACCTCGAACGCGACCAGTCCCGCGAGCAGGAGCTCGTGGCCCTGATGGCCGACGAGAAGCTCTACTCGGACAAGGACGCCTTTGGCAAGGCCATGCAGGAGTACAACGAGCTCAAGCAGCGCATCCCCGCCCTTGAGGACGAGTGGATGACCTTGACCGAGAAGATTGAGACCACCACCGCCGAGATGGAGCAGGGCGCATGAGCCGCCTGGCAGCGGCGCTGCTGCGCCTGGCCGGGGCGGCGCTGGCGCTCGCCGGCATCGTCCTGCTGCTGCTCTGCCTATGCAGCTTCTCCGGCACAATCTCTCAGCTGCCAGGCGTGGAGCACCTCCTCGCCCTGGAAAGCGCGCATCTGCCCCAAGTCGCGGCATGGCACACCCTCACCACTCCGCTGGGAGGCGTGCTGCACCTTGATTACCTGGGCTTGTCGCTGGCGCTGGTCTGCCTCGAGTGGCCGCTTTCCCGCGCCGCTGACGCCGTGCGGACGCATCGCTGAGGGCGACAGGTTCACCCGGCCCCGTGCTGCTTGCGGATCGCCTGCCGACGCGGGGCGTGCCTGCGGGCATCATGGCTATGCTATTTATTTCGAGAGATGGAAGTACCAACGAGAAGGTGTTCTTCGTGCAAACCGATCAGGAGATGCTCATCGACGTTCTCGGACGTCCCCACCATCAGTTCATCGTCCCCGTCTACCAGCGCGTCTACTCGTGGAATCCGCAGCAGTGCCGGCAGCTCTGGCAGGACATCGAGCGTGCCGGCCGCACCGGGACCGCGCACTTCATCGGCACGCTGCTCTACTCGAACGAGCCCGAGCGCACGCCCGGCATAACCCGGCTGGGAGTCATCGACGGGCAGCAGCGCACGGTCACCGTGAGCCTCATCCTGGTAGCTTTCGAGAAGTACCTGCGCAAGACGGGCAAGAGCATCGGCGCCGTCGACGCCGACTTCATCGACCGCACCTTCATCCACGTGGACGGTGAGCACAAGCTGGTGCTCTCGCGCACGGACCGGCCCACGCTCTTCGCCATCATCGACGGAAGCGAGCTTCCCGAGTGCGAGTCCTCGCGGGTGGTCGAGAACTACCGCGTCTTCGAGCGGATGATGGCGGATGACGACTTTGACCCGGAGCTTCTGTGGGCAGGCATCAAGCAGCTGCTGCTCATCTCGGCGGACCTCACCCGGGAGGACCACCCGCAGCTCGTATTCGAATCGCTCAACTCGCGCGGCACCCCGCTTACCACCGGCGACCTGGTCCGTAACTACCTGCTCATGTCGGAGTCACCGGAGGAGCAGGAGCGCCTCTACCGGGAGTACTGGCAGCCCATCGAGACCATGTTCGGCGACGACCCCGAGTCGGAGAAGCTCAACGCCGGCATCCGCGCATGGCTCACGATTCGCTTCGTCAAGGCCCACATCCACGATAAGGGCGAGACGTACAGCGTCTTCAAGACCTATGTGGAGGACGAGTACGACGGCACCCTTGAGGACCTGCTGGTCGAGCTGCGCGACTTCTGCCTGATGTGGTCCGAGAACTACAAGTTCCACGGCATCGGTGAGAGCTCCAAGGAGTTTCGCTCGTGGGATTGGGCCAAAGGCAAGCGCACCACGCTGGTGCCGCCCAGGGCCAGCCAGGGCGGATTCTAGCGCCCTGAACCCGTCCTCGCCGGCAGGCGCTTCCCGGGCGCTGCTACACTTGGCTGGTCGCTGACTGGATGGAGGGGGTTTGAGCTCATTTGCCTACACCTGGGCGCACATCTGGCCCCAGCTGCTGATGGTCGTGCTGATGATTCCCGCCATCGTCTTCCATGAGATGGCGCACGGCTTTGCGGCCTACAAGCTCGGCGACCCCACCGCCAAGCGGTCGGGGCGCCTATCCGCCAACCCGCTCAAGCACCTCGACCCCTTTGGGTCGGTGGTGCTCCCGCTCATCCTGGCCGTCGCCGGGGGCCCGGTCTTTGGCTACGCCAAACCGGTGCCCTACGACCCGCGCTACTTCAAGAACCTCAAGGTGGGTGAGGTGGTGGTGGGCCTGGCCGGCCCCCTGTGCAACCTGCTGCAGGCCTGCGTGGGCTGGGTTCTCTGCTGGGTTGGCTGGTGGCTTTTGGGAACCAGCCCGCAGGTGGGCTACTGGGTCTACCTCGTTGCCTACTACTACGCCTACATCAACCTGGTGCTGATGTTCTTCAACCTCATTCCGCTCCCACCGCTCGACGGCAGCTCTATCATCGCGGTGTTCCTGCCCCGCCGGGCCATGAACGGGTACTACCAGGTGCAGCGCTATGCGATGGTCATTCTTCTGACACTCATTATCGTGATTCCGTGGGTCACCGGCGTCGATGTGATCGGCCTGTACCTCAACGTCACCGCTGGCAACCTGATCGACCTGC
>OMWF01000146.1 GCA_900314665.1 uncultured Actinomycetes bacterium | reverse complement strand
GAGCTCGGACTTGAGGGGCTGCTGGGCCTGCGCCTGGCGGGTGAGGTCCTCGCGCTGGCGGTCGATGGCCGCCCGGTCCCGGCGCTCGGCGTCGAGGCTGGCCGCAAAGCGCGACGCCTCGCGTTCGAGCGACTCGGCTCGGCCTGCCGCCTGGGCCTTCTCGCGGCTGGCCCTGCTCACCTGGTCACGGGACGTAGTGAGCTGTTGGGCAGCCTCATCTGCGGCTCGGCTGGCGGCAGCAGCCGCCTCCCGGGCCTGCGGCACCAGCTCCGAGAGCTGCTCGAGCCGGTGCTGGCGGGCGAGCACGCCCTCCGAGCTGCGCACCGCCGACCCGGCCGTGACCTTGCCGTTGGGCCAGAAGACCACCCCGTCGCGGGTCACGAAGCGGGCGCGTCCGGGCAGCGCCTGCACGGCCGCCACCCCCGCGGAAACGGAATCGACCAGGTAGACATCGCCGAGAAGGGCCTCTGCCGCCTCTCGGTACGGCTCTGCGACCGTCACCTCGTCAAGCAGCCGGCTGCCGTGCGCGGCCGCCTGGCGATGGTCATCCTCGCCCATGCGCGGGCGCGCGCCCGACACCGGCATCAGCGCCACTTGCCCGGCCTTATCGGCAGGCTGCCCGTCAAGGAGCCGGGTCACGGTGTCGGCGGCCTGGCCGGCGTTAGCGGTGAGGAGGCCGAAGATGTCGGTGCCGAGCAGGTGCTCGACCAGCGCCTCGTACGGCCCGTCGGCCGAGAAGGCCTGGGAGATGCGGCCCACTACGCCCGGAAAGTCTTCCCTGTGGCCGAGCACCCGTGAAAGGGCCGGGCTCTCGGCGGTGAAGGCCCGCTCCACCTCGGCGAGCGCCCGCTGCTCGGCGATGAGCCCATCTCGTGCCGAGCGGGCGTCGGCCGCCTTGCGCTGCAGGCCCTGCGCGCTCTGAGCCAGAAGCGCTGCCTGCTCCTCGGCCTCCTTGAGCTTGAGGGCGGCGGCATCGGCGGCCGCCCGCGCCTCGGCCAGTCGCTCCCTCTGCCCGTCCAGCTCGGCGGCGTCGGCCTCGATCCGCGCATCGAGCTCCTGCGCCCGCTGCTCCAAGACCCCGTCGCGGAAGGTGAGGTTGGCCAGGGCGTCGTTTGCCTGAGAGAGCTTGGCGCGCGCCTGGCCCAGCGCTCGCTGGCCCTCCCGCTGTTGGGCGGTGAGCTGCTCGTAGGCCTTGGTGGACTGGCGCCGCTCGGCGCGCAGCGCCTCGAGCTGCGTGCTCTTCTCGGAAAGCTCTGCCTCGCTGGCCTGCAGCCGGGCGCGCACCTCCTGGGCGTCCTTCTGCTGTGCCGCCAGCTCGCGCGTGCTGTGCTCGAGCGTGATGCGGTTTCGCTTGATGCCGTCCTCGAGCGTGGCGAGCTTCTCGCGCAGGCGGTTGCCCTGCTCGTCCACCAGGCGCGCATCGGCGTCAATCCGCTCGGCCACGCTCTGCCAGCGTCGGCGCTGCTCGCCCAGGTCGCCCACAAACAGGCCGTGCTGCTCGAGCTTGCGCTGCGCCCGGGCCAGCTCCGCCTCGCGCTCGGAAAGCGTCTGGGCCGTGATCTCGAGCTCGGCCTCCACCTCGTGCTCCCGGGCCTTGAGCCCGTCCCATTGCGCCTGCAGCCGCTTGAGGTCGTCGACCGCCAGCGCCAGCTGCACGTCTGAGAGCTGGGAGGTGAGGTCGCGGTGCAACTCGGCCCGCTTTGCCTGGCGCTCGAGCGGGCGCAGCTGGCGCCGCACCTCCCGCTGCAGGTCGTGAACGCGGTCGAGGTGCGCGTCCATGGCTTTGATCTTGCGTGCGGACCGCTCCTTGCGCTCTCGGTGCTTGAGGATGCCGGCGGCCTCCTCGATGAGCATGCGCCGGTCCTCGGGGCGCGCCTTGATAACGGCGTCGAGGGTGCCCTGGCTGATGATGGTGTGGGCGTCGCGGCCCAAACCCGTGTCGTGGAGGATGTCGCGCACGTCCATCAGGCGGCAGGGCGACCCGTTGATAAGGTACTCGCTCTCCCCCGAGCGGTAGATGCGACGGGTGATGGCCACCTCGTCAAACTCCACCGGCAGCTTGCGGTCGGAGTTGTCGAGCACGAGCTGGACCTCGGCCAGGCTCACCGGCTTGCGTGCCGAGGAGCCGGCGAAGATCACGTCCTCCATGGCCTGACCCCGCAGGTGCTTGGGGCTCTGCTCGCCCAGCACCCAGAGCACGGCGTCAGAGATGTTTGACTTGCCGGACCCGTTGGGGCCCACGATGGCCGTGAGCCCCGGCTCGAAGGTGAGCGCGGAGCGCACGGCAAATGACTTGAACCCCTTGAGGACGAGCTGCTTGAGATACATTCAGCGCTCCTCGGCATCCGTGCCGGGGACGAGCGGCAGGCCTGCCTCCTGCCTGCTGTTGAGCAGCTTGATGGCCTGCTGGGCGGCCGCCGCCTCGGCCTCCTTCTTGCTGCGGCCGCTGCCCTCGCCGATTGTGGCTCCCTGGGCCAGGGCCAGCGCAAAGAAGGTGCGGTCGTGCGGGGGACCGTCCTCGCCGACGATCCGGTAGCTGGGGGCGATGCCGTGGGCCTGAAGTACCTCTTGCAAGGTCGACTTGGGGTTCTCGGGCACGAAGGCGTACTTCTCGGAGATACGCGGCCCCAGCGAGCGCAGTACCCACTGGTAGGCGGCCTCAAAGCCGCCGTCGAGGTAGATGGCGCCGGTGACGGCCTCGAAGACGTTTTCCAGGGCGGAGTGCAGGCCCCGTCCGTTGGTGCCCGCCTCCGACTCCCCGAAGATGATGCAGTCGCCAAATCCCAGCTCGTCGGCCACCTCGGAGAGGGTCTCCCCCGAGACCAAGGCGATCTTGATGCGGGTGAGCCCGCCCTCGTCTATGTCGCGGTAGCGCTCAAAGGCCTGGTCGGCGATGACCAGGCCCACTACCGAGTCACCCAGGAACTCCAGGCGCTCGTAGGAGCATCCCTGATGCCCGTCCTCGAGCGCCGAGGGGTGGGTGAGCGCTGCCGTGATGAGGCTCTTATCGGTAAAGGTATAGCCTACCGCCTGCTCGACAGCGGCCACCTTGCGGTCGATATCCTGTTGCCGTCCCTGCTGCTTGGTGATGAGAAACGCCCCCTTGCCGTAATGGACGAACGCCCGCTTTACGCGAGCTTGAGGACCTCGTCGATGGCGTCGCCCACGGTCACGAGGTGCTCGAAGTCCTCATCCGGAATGGAGATGGAGAACTCGTCCTCCAAAGCGGTGACCAGCTGCAGGAGGTCGAGCGAGTCGGCGCCCAGGTCCTGGGCGAGCGACGCCTGCTCGGTGATCTTGTCCTCATCGACGCCCAGCTGGTCGACGATGGCGGCCTTCATCTTGGTGAGGATCTGGGAACGGTCCATGGTCAGCCTTCCTTATCGGCGGCGCCCGCGGGACCTGGGCTCCGCGACGCCTGACTTACTCGTAAACAATCATTGTAGCCAAAGGGCCTCTCAGCTGCCGATGGCCTGCGCCACCTCGCCGGCCAGGTCCATCTGGGCGGCGTAGGCGGTCTGGGCGATGCCGCTGGCGATGGCCGTGGCGTTGGAAGAGCCATGGCCGATGAACACCGCGCCCCGCACCCCGAGCAGAGGCGAGCCGCCGACGGCCTCGGAGCCCATGCTCGACTTGAGGCCCGAGAGCTGGCCGTGGACCAGGGCTCCGGCGATCTTGCCCTTGGCCGATCCATAGAAGATGTCCTTGATGAGCTTGCCCATGGCCTTGGCCGTGCCTTCGGCCGTCTTGAGCGCCACGTTGCCGGTGAACCCGTCGGTCACCACCACGTCAAAGGTGCCGGCGAGCAGATCGCCGCCCTCGGCGTTGCCGGCAAACTCCGGGAGCCTCTCGGCCAGCAGCTGGTGCACCTGCACCGCGAACTCCGACCCCTTGGCCTCCTCGGCGCCGATGTTGAGCAGGCCCACCCGGGGGTGCTCGACCCCCAGCGCGATGCGCGCGTACGCCGCTCCCATCTGGGCAAACTGAAGCAGGTACTCAGGCTTGCAGTCGGCGTTGGCTCCGGCATCCGTGAGCACCGTGCGGCTCTGGTAGCCCGGCAGGATGGTGGCGATGGCGGGGCGCTGCACGCCCTTGACCCGGCCGGTGTAGAGGGTGGCCGCGGCCAGGCAGGCTCCGGTCGATCCCGCCGAGAAGAACCCTTCGGCCTCGCCGCCCTTGACCGCCTTGCAGCCGAGCACGATCGAGGAGCTGCGCTTTCGGCGCACCGCCTCCGCTGGATGCTCCCCCATGGCGATGACCTCGGGGGCGATGAGGGCCCGGGCCCGCTCGTGCCTCTCGCAGAAGGGGGTGACCACCTCGTCGGGGCCGGCCAGCAGCACGGTCAGGCGGCTGTCGGCCGCCAGCGCCTGCTCGCATCCCTCGACCACCACCTGGGGGGCGTGGTCGCCGCCCATGGCGTCGACCGCGATCACCACGTCCTTGCTGGGTTCCGTTCCTGCCATGGCGTTGCTCCT
>OMWF01000055.1 GCA_900314665.1 uncultured Actinomycetes bacterium | reverse complement strand
TAGAGCCACTTGCGCGGGCACTCGAGATAGGCCTCTATCGAGCTGGGCGTGAGCACCAGCTGCGGACCGACAAGCGAAAGCGGCGCGGAGTTGCCGGACGCATACGCGCCCGCCTGCCGCGCCTGGGGATTGCCCGCCGCATTGGCAAAGAATGACTCCTCGCCCCGCTCGATCAGCCCTGCCTGCAGGTCGGAGGGCAGCGTGTAGAGGTTGTCGATGTCGTCTGTGGCGGAGGGGTCTGAGCGATAGCAGTCCACCAGCTCGCTCATCATGGCGCTGGGGTAGGTGGGCTCTGCGTTCTCGTCGTTGAGCGGACGAGAAACCACCAGCAGGGAACGGGGCAGGCTGGCCACGCGCGAGAAGAGGCGCCGCGCCTGCTGCAGGCGTTTCTCGTCAGGGGCGCAGCCCAATTTGCCGAGCAGGGTCGCAGCCGCATCGCCGGCGTCTGACAGCGGGTAGCAGAGGCTCGTCTGGTCGAGCATGACCACCGTGTCGAAGTCTTCCAGGGCGGCGCTTCCCGCCTCCTGCATGCTGGTTATGATCACCTGGGAAGGCTCCGGCAGCGGGGGCGTTGCCCACTGTACCCGCAGCGAGCTGCCGTTGAGCGCCCTCAAGGCCGCGTCTCCGTCTCCATGCGCGAGCTTGACGATATGGGCCGCCTCGCTCAGGGCAGTCACGCCCCCCAGCTCGCGGCCGAGCTTGGCCGGCTGACCCCGCCACAGCTCACGCGCGCGATTGGAGAGCTGCTCAATCACCTCGTCGTCGATGGCGCCCGCTGCTGCCGTGACGAGCGCCCTCATGCCCGCCCCCAGCCCGGCGGCGGCCTGGAGGCAGCTGCCGATGCTCTTGATGCGGTCGGCCCGCAGCGCGGCGTCAAACGAGAGTGCCTCCGACTGCTTGAGGCCGGCGTATGGCGAACGCGCCGCATCCGCCAGCGCCTCCTTAAGGGCCGTCCCGGCGATATCTTCTTCACTGCCGCAGGTCTGCAGCGCCAGACGCAGCTCGAGCACGGTCCTGCCCAGGTGGCTGGAGCCAAACGGCGCCCCTCCCGCCACGGCTACGGAGACGCCCTGCTCCGCCAACGCGGAATCAAGGTCTTGGAAGAGCGCCAGGGGGTCGTGAGCCGTCACCAGCACCCTTCCCCGGCAAGCTCGCTCCGCAATCAGCTGATCGACCAGGACGGCCTGCGCATAGCGTCCCGCCGGAAACGCGAATCTGAGCTGCACCTGAGGATTGAGCCGGGCAAGGCCCTGGTCGGCAGGCTGCTCTGGCTGCTCGACCCTGACCTGCGCCGCTTGTTTGAGCAGCAAGTCGAGTTGCAAGGGAAGCGGCCTGCAGGTGAGCACCTCAACCGCGCACGGCCGGCCAAACACCTGGTCGGCCTGAGATGCCAAGATGCGGGCTGCGCCGCCCGGCTCGATGAGCCCGAGAGCCTCCAGACGTGACGAATATGCCCGGAGCATCGCCAACACCTGCTGCTCGCCCGCAGAAAGTCCCAGCCCAGCGCTTTCCTGGTCGAGCCGGCCTTGATTGGCGCCGGCCCGTGCGCACGCCTCGTCAAAGGCGGGGACCCCCAGGGCGGTGGTCGCCAAACGGGCGGCGAAGCGGGCCAGGCCAGGTTGCGACTCGTTGCTCTCGTCCTCTCCGAGCAAGGCCTCGAGCAGGGCCACCCTCTCCAGCGGCGTGACCAGGCGCCGGCCATCTCCATACAGCTGCCAGAGCGAAGCGAGCCAGGATGAGGGCGTCTCAACCCGCATCCCCATGCATCCGGCAGCGTCGTGCGCTGCCCGCCGCTGCTTGATCCGCATCCCCAAGGCATGCGAATCCACCAGCACCACCCGCTCCTCAAGCGGTATCGTCATATCAGGCATTGACCCCCTCCTGCTCAGACTTGCGACCTGCGAGGACTATGGTAGCGCAGGGGTGTGAGCCAATCGGGCGCTTCTCGGGGCGGACGGGTTTCATCCCGGCCTGCGCCACGCTTTACGGCTTCTTGACCGTTATGCTGCCTCGCATGACGTGAAGTGCCGTCGCCGCGCAAATCACCATATAGGTGAAGTTGAGCAGGTCCATGATGCTTTGGAAGGTGAAGCCGAGGGGCAGGGTGGCAGCCAGGCTGGCGGCGTAGAGCACCACGCCCGTCGCGCTGAACACCAAAAACGGCCCGATCCGGTCGGGGCGCTTGGCG
>OMWF01000054.1 GCA_900314665.1 uncultured Actinomycetes bacterium | reverse complement strand
GCATCACCGCCTATGTGCCGGTTGAGCACGACCAACCGGGAACGCCTTGCCGCATGTACACCTTCCCGCACCCCGATGACCTGCAGCGTCTCCTCGAAGACATCCGCGAGGCCAAGCAAAAGGCTGACGTGGTGCTGGTGTCGATGCATTTGGGTATCCATTTCAAAGAGGGCGTCATTGCGGACTACCAGCGCTATTACGCGCACATGGCCATCGATGCCGGTGCCGACATGATAATCGGCCATCACGCCCACATCCTGAAGCCCATCGAGATATACAAGGGCAAGGTCATCTTCTACTCGTTGGGCAACTTTGCCATGGAAGACCCAAACGACATGAAGCAGGACATCGTCTTCAAGGAGCAGGACATGGCTACCTCCAAGAGCCATAAGGAGATGACCAGGATCAGCGGCGATGCCTTTGCCAAGTCCAACCGCGGGTTCCCTCTGGATTGCTACCTCACGATGGTCGTCAAATGGGAGGTTGAAGACGGAAAGATCACCAAGGTCAGCTACCTTCCCGCATATCTCCCCGAAGACGGGGCGCCCTATGTCTGCACGCCCGATGACCCAAGGTTTATCGAGGTAAATGATTATATGGTCAAGATTACCGAGGGTCAGGGCATGCCGGCCGGCATCTATTGGGTGGAGGGCGACGAGGTGGTTCTCGCCTAGTCCCTGCGCAGCGTCAGCTATACGGGCGTATTCACTTCGCACTGTAGCAATGTGCGGGTGTGCACAGCCTTTTTGGGGTAGGTGCCATTAGCGCACGCCGGTCTGGGCGATTGCCATGTAACCGAAAGTCAACGAGTTCTACATGGTATCTTCATAACCCGAGGACGCGACTGTGCTCTGGCGCCAATGTGTCCTGAGCGCGCGTATAGTTTCTCCTTCAGGCCTGTGCAAACTGCGACGAGCAGGCCTTAAGGAGCACCGGTAAGGTGGGCTTTAAAAGATAAGGGGTGGTTTTTGATGGCAATCTGGCTATCAGTCATTGGCATCATCGTCGCGATCGTCATCGGTTGGAAGTTTAAGTTCAACACCGGTGTCATCGCTATGGTGTTCGCCTTCCTGATCGGCACGCTGTGCCAGTTCCCGCAGGTGAACAAGGCTGGCGAGCATATCATTGGGCCTATGACGGTCAACACGATCGTCGGTCTCTTCCCCACGACGATCGTCTTCTACCTGATCGCCATCGCCCTGTTCTTTGGCTATGCCACTGAGAACGGCACGATGGACATCCTGGGCCGCAAGCTCCTGTACGCCCTCGGCGGCAACGCCAAGCTGGTGCCGTTCGTCATCGCCGGCGTCTGCGCCCTGGTCGGCGGCCTCGGCGCCGGTGCTTCGACGCCCGTCATCGTCGGCCCCTTCGCCTTCACCATGTGCATCACCGCTGGCGTGAGCCCCGTCATGTGCGCCGTCGCCATCGGATTCGGCAACCTCATCGGTTCCAACAACCCGTTCAACGGCTACGGCGGAGTCATCGGCCTCAACTTGATCCGCGATAACGGCGTGGACGACGCCACGGCCTTCCAGATGGCCACCTACACCTGGGTCAACACCATCATCATCGCCGTCGTCATGATCATCCTGTACTACTTCTTCACCAAGTCTTTCAAGGGCCAGCACGTCAAGATGGAGAAGCCGCCTGCGTTCAACTCCATCCAGACTAAGACCCTGTGGCTCGTCATCCTGGCCTTCGTCTTCATGGTCGTGCCCGCTTTGCTCAACGTCTGGGTCAAGGGCAATCACTTCATCGCCACGCTGGCCCGCGTCTGCCAGCCTCAGACCATCATGGTTATCGGCGCCGTCATTTGCGCCTTCATGAAGCTCGGCAACGAGCGCAAGGTCATCGCCAAGTGCCCGTGGAACACCATCGTCATGATCATCGGCGTGTACATGCTCATCCAGGTCGCCAACAAGGGCGGACTGGCCGCCGCCATCGCCAATGCTCTGTCCAACTCGATTCCGGCCATGTTCGTCCCGGTCGCCATCGTCGCTTTCGCAGCCTTCCTGAGCTTCTTCTCCAGCTCGACCTCGACGGTTATGCCTCTCATGTACCCGCTGGTCCCCGGCCTGGTCGAGAACCTCGGCCTCAACCCCGTGACCCTGTACACCTGCATCTTCTGGGGCGGCCTGTCCACTGCCTTGTCCCCGTTCTCCACGGGCGGCGCTATCACCATCGCCTCCTGCCCGGATGAAGAGGTCAAGGACGCCCTGCCCAACAAGATGATTGTGGTGGCTGTGGTTGTTCCTATAATCACGATGATCCTGGTCTTCCTCGGCATCTTCAACATCTTCTCTGTCTGAGCCTAGGAAAACTATTCAAGGCACGTAACAAAGGAGGGCGGCGCCGATGCGTCGCCCTCCTTTTTGATGGCTTGCCTTATCGCTGGAGCAGCTTTAACGCCAGACCGACCCTAACCTTCTCTCGCTGACTCTCTAGACGTAGTCGAGTGTGGGGATGTGCTTGGAGAGGTCGATCTGGATGTAGAGGTTCATGTAGCGCAGAATCTTGTAAGAGATGATGATGCGTTGCTGGACCTCGCCGTTTGTGTAGTCCTCAAAGATGAGCTGGTCGATCTTCTTGAGCTTGGCGGCCACCGTGTTGCGGTGCATGAAGATGGCCTTGGCGGTCTTCACGATGTTGAGGTCATTCAAGCAGTAGTAGTACAGCACGTCCAGCAGGTTGTCGTTGTACTTGGAGTCGTAGCGGAAGAGCTGGATGACGTCGGGCTGCGTGAGGTAGACCATGTCGTCGTGCCCAAAGGCCTGGACAAAGCCGGGGTAGCAGAGGTCGATGATGAGGTAGTCGGCATAGTCCTCAAAGAGGAAGATGCGGTCATCGCTATGCGGGCGCAGGCGTTTGCCCAGGCTCATGATGCGCTGCGTGAGCAGGTAGGACTGGCGGAAGTTGGAGCGCCGGCTGGTGGGCGTGCTGATGGAGGCGTAGGCATGGTAGCGCTCGAGAAGCTCCTTGAACTGCTGGTCGTTAAAGCTCCCATGGCGCACGCTGGTGCGGTCCGTCCGCCCAAACATGATGGCGATGCTGCCGTTGATGATGCAGGCGTTGCTGTTGGGGAAGAGGTCCTCGACCTGGGTGATGAAGTAAGCCGCCGGGTCGGGGAAGTCGTCTGCCGTCTCAAAGTCAATGATGATGAAGCTGACAAACTTCTGGGGCACCACCGAGAGCATGGAGAGGCGGCGGTTGATCTCATCGTCTGAGGAGAGCTTCATCTCGATGATGTCGGTGAGCAGCGACTTGAAGTCCTCGCCTGCCCAGTAGATGTTGTTCTGGTTGCTGGTCATGAGCTCGATGGACGTGCCCATGGTCTGCAAGAACGTGTATCCGTCAAAGCTCTCGGGCCTGATGCGCCTGATCAAGATCAGCGAGTAGAACAGCTCCTGGTCTTTGACCACGTCATAGCAGTAGAATTCAAAGCCGTTGTCGTCTTCAAGCCGTGCACCCTGCAGGGGAGAGGCTGCGTTGCGTGCCGCTTTGACGGCGGCTTGCGAGCGGGCGGAGAGGCGGCCTGAAGCGTTGAGCTCGATGCTCAGAAGCTCTGTGAGCTCGTTGTCCGTGGAGGTCGAATAGACCACCTGGAAGGCGTTGTTGAGCAGGTAGATCGATGAGCTGGTGAGCTGACTTGCGGCGCGGATGATCTCTTGGATGCTCTGGGTCTGATTGGCGACCTCGAGCAGGGCTACTCGCCAGCGCTCATAGAGCTGGAGCTGTCTATTGATCTGCTCGTGGATGTCGAGCATGTTGGCATTGAGCGCTATCACGTTGAGGCCGTGGGCAGAGGCCACCGCGCTGAGGTTGACCGCATCATCGCAGGCGATAAACGTGATGCTCTCGGTTTGGTAGTTGGCAGCTGCCAGGGCTGAGTCAATCTCGCGAGATGGTCCGACGTAGATCGTGTTCTTTATCTGCGGATTGAAATGCCGGATGAACTTGGCTTGCGAGACGTTGGTGTTTGATCGGCTGATTGCCGAGTAGATGACCTGATCCTTAAAAGGGTCAAGAAAGTACGCTAATTCTGTCATCGCCTCTCCATTTGGTAGGGCTTGCTTGGATTTCCACTATACTGTCTTGCCTTGCAAAAACGCTAGGCAATTGAGTTGCCTCTGTTATGTATAACTGCTGTGCTCGTCGTTACCTCGTAGGCATGATAGCACCTGTGCAATTCTGCCCAGAGAATCCCTGAGTCGGGCACAGGTTTGCAACGGCTTGAACGGATAGTCCCATCGCATTGATGGGCGTTTACCTGCGGTGCTACCGTCTCTTTGCACGTGATACCAGTTCTCGAGGCACCGCAGCGCCTCATGACGTTGGAAGGGCTACGCATGGTTGAAGACGAGTACGAGCGCGTGTGCTGCACCACTCCCACCACCATCATCGCCGAGATCGACAAGACCTCAGAGGAAGGCATGACGGACCGCGTGCGGCGCCTCAAGGACCGCCTCAAGGTCGACAAATATCCCATCTGCACCGAGAAGGCGCAGATCATCACCGAGTCCTTCAAGAGAAACGACGGGTGGCCCACCATCGTCAAGCGCGCCCGAGCCGTTGCCGACTACCTCGACCGCAAGACCATCTTCATCGAGCCCGACGAGCTGCTGGTGGGCAATGTCGCCTGCCGTCCGATGGGTATGGAGCTGGGCAGCGGCGGCCCCGGCTGGCCCGATGACGACTTGGACGACCTGCTCTCCGGCGGTCAGATCACCATCAGCCCCGAGGACCGCAAGGTGGTGCGCGACCTGGACGAGTACTGGCTCAACACCGGTCGCACTCAGGATGAGCACCAAGGCAGCTACTACAACGACGAGCGCCTGTGGCCCTTTATCCGCCGCGGCTTTTTGTGCCCGCCTTGGAAGCGTAAGGACCAGGGCCGCGGCCAGGGCGCAGCCGGCGTGGGCTGGGGTCTTGGCATGGGCCCCACCTCGCTCAACTGCCCCGATTACGAGAAGGTCATCAAGACCGGCTACCAGGCCATCGTCGATAGCGCCCGGCAGCACCTCCTCGACCTCCGTTTTTACGATGACGAGGCCGTCTACAAGGCGGATTTCTACCATGCCTGCCTCGAGGTCTTCCCGGCTGCCATCCGCATCGCAAATCGCTACGCCGACGAGGCGGAGCGTCAGGCGCGGGAGTGCGCCGACCCCAAGCGGGCGGCAGAGCTGACCGAAATTGCCCGTATCTGCCGCAAGGTTCCCGCTCAACCGGCCGAGACCTTCCGTGAGGCGCTGCAGTCCTTCTACTTCTACTGGCTGCTGGTGGCCAGCGGAACCACTCCGGGCGGTCGCTTCGACCAGTACATGTACCCCTACTACAAGGCCGACCTGGAGGCCGGGCGCATCACCCGGGCCGAGGCCCTCGAGCTTCTCGAATGCCTGCGCATCAAGATCATGCAGCTCAACTTTGTGGGCGGAGGCAAGGGTCAGCGCGAGAAGTGGGCCGGCATGGCGCGGTGGCACAACTTTGTCATCGGCGGCTGCGACCGCGACGGCAAGGAGTCCTCTAACGAGCTCACCTACCTGCTGATGGAGGCCGCCAAGGAGTGCCAGACCCCGCACAACACGCTGACCTTGCGCGTCAGCAAGGACACCCCCAAGGAGCTCATGGTCGAGGCCCTGAAAGTGGTCCGCACCGGCATCGGCATGCCCGCCTTCATCTCCGAGGACAGCTATGCGAGCTTCTTGGTCAACGAGGGCATCGACCCCGCCGAAGCCCGTGAGTTCGCCATTGCCGGCTGTATGGACATCATGCTGCCGGGTCGCAGTCGCAACCAGGCCTTTGGCATGCTCATCACCCCGATGATTCTGCTGCTGGCCATCAACGACGGCGTCGATCCCAAGACCGGCGAGCAGCTGGGCCCCCGCACCGGCAAGCTTTCCGACTTTGCTACCTGGGACGAGTTCTACGCCGCCTACCTCAAACAGCTCGACCACATCATTGGCGAGGTGGTGGAGGAGCACAACATCCTCATCGTTACCCAGCGCGAGATGTATCCGGACGTGCTGCACAGCGCCTTCCTCGAGGACGGCATGGAGGTGGCGAAGGACGGCCTCAACCGCAAGATGAAGTTCGAGAACGGCCTGGCTGTCAACGTGGTGGGCATGGCCAACTCCGCAGACTCGCTGGCAGCCCTGAAAAAGCTCGTCTTTGACGATAAGACCGTCTCGGCAGACGACATGCTCGACGCTCTGCTCCACAACTGGGAGGGGCATGAGGACATCCAGCAGGCCTGCCTGGCGGCTCCCAAGTACGGTAACCACATCGACTACGTGGACGATCTGGCAGGGAGACTCTGGCACGACCTGAGCGGGCTGGTGCGCAAGTACCCCTCCGCCTTTGGCGGAACGGCGTTGCCCACGGCCATCTCCATCACCGCCCATGCGCCCGGTGGAGCCCTGACCACCGCCACGCCCGATGGCCGCAACGACGGTGACACCTTTGCCGACGCCTCCATCTCACCGGAGCAGGGCAAGGACGTCAGCGGCCCGCTGGCAGTTCTGCAGAGTGCCATGCACATCCCCCAGAGCGAGTTCATGGCCACGCTCATGAACATGAAGTTCTCGCCCAACTCGCTTAAGACCGACGACGACCTGGGCAAGCTGGCCGATATGATCAAGGTCTACCTGACAAACGGCGGCAAGCAGATTCAGTTCAACGTCGTGAGCAAGGAGACCTTGCTGGCGGCCCAGCGGGACAAGGAGAGCTACCGCGACCTCATCGTGCGCGTGGCCGGCTACAGCGCCTATTACACCACGCTCACCACGCGCGTCCAAGACGAGATCATCGCTCGAAGCGAGCAGACCCTGTAGACCGCCATCGCTGCAACTGGAGGGCGGCACCCGTGCCACCGGGGCTTGTGCCCAATGGTGCAGGTGGTTCCTCCGGTTGTGCTTCTCTGTACAGGAATGCCATGGCGGTGGACTCGTCAGCGCGGTGTTACGCCGAGTGCGGTAGGGTATGAGCTAGATACCCTTCCCGGTCCGTAGCCGGGTGCATGTATAGAGATCCGAGAAGGAAGGGACCCGCACATGCCAGCAGATCTGCCTAAGCTCGAGAGCGTCTCCGGGCTTTCTGAGGAGGAGTGCCGCGCCATTGAAGGCCGGCTCTTCAACATCCAGCCTTACTCCATTCACGATGGCCCCGGCATCCGCACTACGGTCTTTCTCAACGGCTGCCCGCTGCACTGCCGCTGGTGCCAGAACCCCGAGAGCCTGACCGTCTCCACCAAGCTCTTCTTCATGAAGGAGACCTGCGTGGGGTGCGGGCGCTGCGCCGCGGTCTGCCCCAAGCAAGCGGTCAAGATCGTCGACGGCAAGGCGGTCACCGACCGCATGCTCTGCGACGCCTGCGGACTCTGCGTGGAGCCCTGCCCGGTCGACGCCCGCTCGCTTGAGGGCGAGACCAAGAACGTGGGGGAGGTCGTCGACCGCGTGCTGCAGGACAAGCTCTTCCTGCTGCCCGATAACGGCGGCGTGACCTGCTCGGGCGGCGAAGTGCTGACTCAGCCCCGCTTTGTGGCCGCCATCCTCCGCCTGTGCAAGGAGGCCGGCATCACCACGGCGATCGAGACCTGCGGCTTTGGCTCCTGGGAGGCCTTCGAGGTCATCCTCGAGTACTGCGACACCGTGCTCTACGACTTTAAGAACATGGATCCCGAGGCCCACAAGTGGGGTACCGGCCAGAGCAACGAGCGGATTTTGGAGAACGTCCAGAAGGTCTACAAGACCGGCAAGCAGCTGTACGCCCGCATGCCTACCATCCCCGGCTACAACGATTCTGAGGACAACATTCGCAAGATGTGCATGTTCATCGTCAACAAGCTGGGAACGGACGTAAAGGTCAACCTGCTGCCCTACCATAACTTGGGCGACTCCAAGCTCGACCGCATGGAGCAGAATCCTTACAACCGCTTTGAGGCCGAGAGGCCAACCGAGGAGCACATGAACGAGCTCGCCGCCATCGTCGAGTCGTACGGCTTGGAGTGCAAGACGAACGGCTGATGGCTTTATCTGCAGCTTATCGCTTTGATTTAAAAGCGCCCCGCATGACGTTGATGCATGCGGGGCGCTTCTAGTTGGTCGGGCGGAGGGCACCACTTGATGCTGCGCGCTGCCCTGATGGGAGAAGCGCGCAGCGCTGCTGTCATCTCTTACGCTTTGAACTCCCCGGGTCGGATGTTGATGCGCTGCGATAGGGAGGACGGGGTGCAGCGCTCCAGGTAGCGCATGATGCGGTAGGAGAGTATGATGCGCGACTGGACCTGGCCGTCCGAGATGTCGTCGACCACCACCTTCTCGATCTTCTTGAGCTTGGCGGCCACCGTGTTGCGGTGCATGTAGACCATCTGGGCCGTCTTTGCCACGTTTAGGTCGCAGAGGCAGTAGTAGTAGAGCACATCGAGCAGATTGTCGTTGTTTGCCTGGTCGTAGCGCCAGAGGTTGACGGGGTCGGGATGGGCAAAGAGGATCAGGTCGTCGTTGCCGAAGATCTTCTTGAAGTGCGGGTAGCAGAGGTCGATCATCACATACTCGGAGTAGTCATCCAAGAAGAAGACGCGCTCCTCGGGGGAGTAGCGCAGCTGTCGTCCGAGCCGTAGCACCTGCTGGGCCAGGATGAGCTCGGAGCGCAGGGCGTCGAGTTTGCTCGTTGGGGTGCTGATGCTGGCGCAGGCGTGGTTCTCGGCCAGCAGCTCCTCAAACTTCTCGTTGTCAAAGCTCGACTCCTCTTTCCAGCGGAAGCGATTGGGCTTGCCGTAGAGCAGCACGATGGTGTTGTTGTAGATGCAGGCGTTGCTGTTGGGAAAGAGGTTCTCCATCTGGGTGATGAAGTAGGCGGGCGGGTCGGGCAGCGCGTCTGCCGGCTCAAAGTCGATGACGATGAAGCTGCAGAACTTCTCGGGTACCACCGGCAGCATGTTGAGGCGCTGCTGAATCTCCTGGCTGGTGGTGATGGTGTTGCGCATCAGGGCCTCGACAAACGATTTGAAGTCCTCGCCCGCCCAGTACCTGAAGCCCTCGCTGTTGGTCATGGCGTCTATGACGTCGCAGATCATGGAGAGGAAGATGCCGCCGTCAAAGAAGGGGCGTCCACCCTTCCGCACGAGGTAGACCGCGTAGAGCAGCTCTCCATCGCGATGGACGTCGAGCTTGAAGAAGACAAAGGGGTCGTTGTTGGGAAGCGAGTAGCCAAAGGGCTTGGTGGTGCGCTTCTCGGCCGCCTCCACCTCAGTGCGCGTCTCCTCGGAGAGCTTTCCCGAGGTCATGAGCTCGCTTACCAAGCGGTCGGCGCGCTCTTCGTCGCGGACCACCGAGTAAACCACCTGATGCGCCTTGTTGGTAAGCAGCAGCGTGCTTGAGGAGAGGCGAGAGGCCGCCTGGATGACCTTCTGGATGCTCTGGGTCTCGTTGCCGGTCTCGAGCAGCGTGATGCGCCATTCGGTGTACTGGCGGACCACGCTGGAGAGACGGTTGTGCAGGTCGAAGAGGGAGAGGTCGGTGACGATGATGTTGAGGCCGCGCTTGCGGGCGAGCGGCATCAGGTCGACCTCGGTGTCGCAGGTGAAGAAGGTAGCCGACTCGGAGGGCACCTCGTGGCTGCTGATGACCTCCTTGAGTTCTTTGGAACTGCCAAGGTAGATGACGTTCTTCACCTGGGAGTCAAAGCTTTGGACAAATTCCACCGAGGTGATGAGAGGAAGATTGGGCCTGGTGATGGCGGAGGCGATAACGTGCTCGAGGAAGCTGTCGCAGTAAAACGCGATATTAGCCATCTGCATCATCCTTATCTGTCCAGCGCGCAAAGCCGTTAGCAGCTATGCCATACGGATTGGTATTGTACGCGCAATAGGAACCGCCCGGCATCGCTCCAGAAGAAGGAGCGATGCCGGGCGGTCTAGAAACTCATGTCTGGGCAGAAGTGCAGGCCTATGAGGGCTTTCTGCCGCCTTGCCTCACAGGAAGAAGAGCACGGTGTCCAGGAGGAAGATGGGGATCAGGATGGCGAAGGACCACCCCATGTAGCCAAAGAAGGACGGCATCTTGATGCCCTTGCCCTCGGCGATGTTCTTGACCATGAAGTTAGGCGCATTGCCAATGTAGGTGTTGGCACCCATGAACACCGCACCGGCGGAGATGGCGAGCAGCTCGCGGATGGGGACGATGCCAACCGTGGTCGCCACGCCCGTGGTGGCGCCCAGCGAGCCGGCGGTGGTGAGGAACACCACGTAGGTGGGCGAGTTGTCGAGGAACGAGGAGAGCATGCCGGTGGCCCAGAAGAACTTGAGCGGGGTGTCGATGCCCAGCGACCCGCCATGGGCGCGCAGCAGGATGAGGGCTGGAATCATGGTGATGAAGATTCCGATGAAGAGCTTGGCCACCTCGGCGATGGGCTCGTAGTTGAACTCGTTGTGCTCGCGGCAGGCCTTCGCCGTGGTCTTGAGCGAAAGGAACGAGGCGCACAGGATGATGACGATCTGGACAAAGTACTGGATGCCCAGCCAGATGTCATCAAAGAGGTAGAAGCCGATGCCGGTGCCCTCGGCGCCCAGCGGGGCCAGGGTGCCGTTCAGGATGACGCCCAGGATGATGAGGCCGAGGAAGATGAAGTTGTGGGTTCCCTCGATCTTGATTTTCTGACCCTTGTAATCCTCGCCCTGGATGTCGAGGGGGGAGCGACCGTCGGCCAGCTCCTTCTTCATCAGGCGATGGTCGATGATGCCAAAGACCACGCAGAGGATGACCACGTTGAGGAGGAGGATGGGGAAGATGTGCTCGATGGTCCAGAAGAAGGGCACGCCGCGCAGGTATCCGAGGAACAGGGGAGGATCGCCCAGCGGGGTGAGGCAGCCGCCCATGTTGGCGACCATGAAGATGAAGAATACGATGACGTGAGCCTTGCGTTGACGCCACTCGTTGGCGCGGATCACGGGACGGATCATGAGCATGGCCGAACCGGTGGTGCCTACCCAGCTGGCGAGTACCGTGCCTATGAGCAGCATGATGATGTTGTTCTTGGTGGTGCCGGCGATGGAGCCCTTGATGGCGATGCCGCCGGACACGATAAACAAGCCCAGGAGCAGCACGATGAAGGGCACATAGTCGAGCACGACTGACTCGATGAGCTGGTAGGTCAGCTCATGGCCGCCGTAGGCGATGCCAAAGGGGATGCAGAAGATAAGGGCCCAGAAGACGGCCACGTGAAGCTCGTGCCTCTCCCACCACTCGCCTTTGACAAGCGGGAAGATAGCGATTGAGAGGAGCATGCCCACAAAGGGTATGATGCTCCAAATGGGCAATGTCGATGCTACGTCCATAAGCTCTCCTTAACCCCTGTTCTTGTGCAGCCAAAACGATGCTGTGCCGTGTGACGCGCATGCGTCTGCAGTTGTCGACAGCAAGGCTGCTTGTCAAACTCAGCTTTGACCGTAACTTTGAGCATAGCCGATACGCGTCAGACTTCGGGCCACCGCACCCCCGGTGGTCGATGAATGTTCAATTTTGCACAACAAGAAGCTCGCGGCGTGCAAAAAAGGTCAGCACTTAGCCGTTTTGCACTTGCTCCAATGCATAGAGGGCGGCGCCGTATGCTCCCACCGATTGGGCAAAGGGCGTGGTAGTGATGGGCTGCTCGATGAGCTTCTCGATGGAACGCACCACGCCGTAGTTCTGGGCGACGCCACCGGTCATGACCACCTGCGGGGTGATGCCGGTGCGCTTGGCCAGGCCCGCCACGCGCTGGGCCACCGAGTCGTGGATGCCGGCGATGATATCGGCTTTTGGGGTGCCGCTTGCCAGCTGCGAGATGACCTCGCTCTCGGCAAAGACCGTGCAGGTTGAGCTGATGTGCGCGGGGTGGGTGGACTTGGCGCCCTCGGGGGCCAAGTCCTGGATGCCCATCTCCAGGACGTTGGCCATCACGTCGAGGAAGCGGCCGGTGCCGGCGGCGCACTTGTCGTTCATTGTGAAGTTGAGGAGCGTGCCGTTGGGGCCCAGCTGCAGGACCTTGGCGTCCTGACCGCCGATGTCGATTACGGTGCGGGCCTCCGGGAAGAGCTTGCCTGCCCCCTTGGCATGGCAGGAGAGCTCGCTTTTCTGCCCGTCAGCGCCGGGGAACGTGTTACGGCCGTAGCCGGTGGCGATGAGGCACGAGATGTCCTCGCGGGTCAGACCGGCGCTGTCGAGCGCCTCGGTGAGGGCGCGCTCGGGGCCGGAGGTGCCGGTGCCGACGGTGATGATGACATCGGCGAGGATGTTGCCGGTGCTGTCGAGAATGACGCACTTCGAGGTGGTGGATCCGATGTCAACCCCCATTACGTAGGGGGCGGTGCCTGCAGGTGCTTGCTGGGTGCTCATGGCG
>OMWF01000143.1 GCA_900314665.1 uncultured Actinomycetes bacterium | reverse complement strand
CGGGCGGGCGCACGGCGTTCTTCATCCGCGTGCGGGAGCCGGTCTCGTCGATGGCGTCGATGGCCTTGTCCGGCAGGAACCGGTCGGCGATGTAGCGGTTGGAGAGCTCGGCGGCAGCCACCAGGGCGGCGTCCTTGATGTGCACGCCGTGGTGGATCTCGTACTTCTCCTTCAGGCCGCGCAGGATGGCGATGGTGTCCTCGACGCTCGGCTCGCCCACGTAGACGGGTTGGAAGCGGCGCTCAAGGGCGGCGTCCTTCTCGATGTACTTGTGGTACTCGTCAAGCGTGGTGGCGCCGATGGCGTGCAGCTTGCCGCGGGCCAACGCCGGCTTGAGCATGTTGCCGGCATCGACCGAACCCTCGGAGGCGCCGGCGCCCACGATGGTGTGGAGCTCGTCGATAAAGAGCACGATCTTGCCGTCCGACTTCTCGACCTCGTTGAGCACGGCCTTGAAGCGCTCCTCAAACTCGCCGCGGTACTTGGCGCCAGCCAGCATGCTGGCCATGTCGAGGGCGATGATGTCGCGGTCCTTGAGCGAGGAGGGCACGTCGCCGGCGACGATGCGCTGGGCCAGGCCCTCCACGATGGCGGTCTTGCCGGTGCCCGGCTCGCCAATGAGCACCGGGTTGTTCTTGGTGCGGCGGGAGAGCACCTGGATGGTGCGGCGAATCTCCTCGGAGCGGCCGATGACCGGGTCGAGCTTGCCGGCGCGGGCCTCGTCGGTGAGGTTGCGGCCGTACTTCTGGAGGGCCTCAAACTCCTGCTTGGTGTCGCGTTCGGTGACGCGCGAATCGCCGCGCAGGTCCTCGTAGGCCTGCTTCAGGCGCTTTGAAGTGACGCCGACGCTGTTCAGAATGCGCCCCGCGTCGCCTTTGTCGTCAGCCAGAGCCATGAGCAGGTGCTCGTTGGTGGCGTAGTTGTCGTCCATCTTGGTGGCGTAGTCCACGGCGCCCTCGATGACCTTGGCCACCGCCGGCTCCATGCCCATCTGCATGTTGTTGCTCACCCGCGGGGCGGCAGCGATGGCGCTGTCCACCTGCCGACGCAGCTCAGCCGGCTCGGCTCCCACCCGCTCGATGATCGAACTGATATTGCTTTCCGCATTGTCGAGCAGAGCCTTGAGCAGATGGACCGTCCCCAGAGCGCCTGCCTCGGCGTCTCCGGCGATGCCCATCGCGGCCTGCAGAGTCTCAGCTGCGGAAACTGAGAGCTTGTCGAGTCTCATCATGGTGCACTACCTCCTCACGTCTCTCATCGGGTGATTCGTGGAAACGTGTCATGCGGTTGTTGGTTATGGGGACGGCTCCCTCGGCGGGAGCCGGTTGTTTGCTAATACGTGCCGGAGTTGCGGGGGTCGCGCTGGTCCGGCTGGTGCCAGGGCAGAATCGAGGTGCCGGCCGCATCCGGTGAAAGCGATGTGATGGCAGAGCGCATCTCCAGCTCATGGACCTGGTCGCCCAGCTTCTTGACCTGGCGTCGCAGCTTCTCGAGCTCGGCGTCCTGCTGCTCCATGCGCTCCTTCATGTCCAGGATGCGCATCACGCCGGCCAGGTTGATGCCCTCGTCGGTCAGCCGGCCGATAAGCTCCAGACGATCGATGTCCGCCTGCGAGTAGAGCCTCGTGTTGCCGGCGGAGCGCTTGGGCGTGACCAGGCCCTTGGACTCATAGATCCTCAGGGTCTGGGGATGCACGCCCGCCAGCTCGGCAGCCACGCTGATCATGTACAGGGGACGGTTGCGATCCTCTGAAGCCATCTAACTCACGCCTTTCTCGTGCTCGTGCCCGCTGCCCGGGCGATGTCGGGGCGCGCCGCGTCCGGATCCATGGTACCCGCCAGCTTCTCCAGCAGCTCACGCTGCTCGGCGGTCAGCTCGGAGGGCACGGCGATCCTGACGGTGAGCTTGAGCGCGCCGCGGCCCTTGTCGCCCTTGAGCTTGGGAGCGCCCTTGCCGGTCAGGCGGAGCACCGCGCCGTCCTTGGTGCCAGCGGGAATTCGGATCTTTGCCTTGGAGCCGTCCGGGGTGGGAATCACCACGGAGCTGCCCAGCGCCGCCTCGGGGTAGGTGACGGGCAGGTCCATCAGCACGTCCGCGCCCTTGCGGGTGAACAGGGGGTGCGGAGCCACCTTGGTGACGATGACCAGGTCGCCCGGCTCGCCGCCGTCCAGCCCCTCGTCGCCCTTGCCGCGGTAGCGAAGCTTGCCGCCGTCCACGGCCCCCGCCGGAACCTTGACCGTGACGTGCTGGGTCTTGCCGGATGAGGGGATGCGTACCGAGAGCCGCTTGGTGGTGCCGTTGAAGGCCTCGTCAAAGCTCAGGTTGAGGGTGGCCTGCAGATCGCGACCGCGCATGGGCCGCTTGGGCATCTCCCAATCGGTGCCCCAGACGCCCTCGCCGTGACTGACCCGGTTGAAGATGTCTCCCAGGTCAAAGTCGCCAAAGCCGCCAAAGCCCTGGCCGTCGCCGCCCATGTTGGTCCACTTGACGTTCACGTTGCCGGGCCATGCGGCTCCGGCTCCGTAGGCGCCGGCACCGCCGCCGGGCATGGAGCCCATATACTGGCCGTAGGTGTCGTACTGCTTGCGCTTCTCGGGGTTGGAGAGAACCTCGTAGGCCTCGTTGATCTTCTTGAACTCTTCCTCGTCGCCGCCCACATCGGGGTGCGCCTTTGCGGCCTTCTTGCGGAAGGCCTTCTTGATCTCCTCGGGCGTAGCGGACTTGTCTACGCCGAGGACCTTGTAGTAGCTCTCCTTCTGTGCCATGCCGCTACGCCTCCTTTCTCTGTATTAAGTTGTCAGTGCCGCGTCGTCTAATGCAGCACGCTCGCGGAAAACAATCCGGTCAGCGCCTCTGGGTGCCCTGCCCGGTAGTGCAGCGGGTGCGTACCTTGCAAACAGGCACGCACCCGCGGGTGTTCACGCTATTGGAATCCCTACGCGTCCTGGCTGGAATCCTCGTTTGCCGCCTCGGGCTCGCGCGCCGGCCCACCGGTGGAGACCACCACCATGGCCGGCCTCAGCACCTTGCCGCCCATGATGTATCCCCGCTGGTAGACCTGGGTCACCGTCTCGTCGGGCACGCTCGGGTCCTCGGCCTTGCCCACCGCTTGGTGGCGGATGGGGTCGAAGGCGTCTCCCGGTGCGCCCACCTGCTCCACGTTCTCGTGGGCGAGCACCTCGGAGAGCTTCTTCTGGACGCCGGTGATGCCTTCGACAAAAGCCTTGAGCTCGTCTGAGGCGTCCGCCGAGACGTGCTCGAGCGCGCGGTCCAGGTCGTCGACCACCGGCAGCAAGCTCGTCACCAGGCGCTCGGTGGCGCGACTGCGCTCATCGGCGCGCTCGGCGGCGGTGCGCTTGCGGTAGTTGTCCCACTCCGCCTGCAGCCGCACAAAGCGGTCGCGCAGCTCGTCGGCCTCCTTGCGGGCAGCCGCCAGGTCGTCCGCCAGGCTGGGCTGGCCCTCGGCGCCCGCCTCGGGTGCGGCGGCCTTGTCCTCCGCCGTACCTTCGGGCTGTACAGTCTCGGTCTGCGGAGCCTCGGGCTCGATGACCTCGGCCGTCACTTCCTCGGGCTGGGGCGCCTCCGGCGCGGCGCCGGCTTGGGAGGCGGTGTCGTTGATGTCGATGCGGGCCATGATTACTTGTCCTGCTTGTCGTCGTCGACGACCTCGTAGTCAGCATCGACCACGTCGTCGTCTCCGGAGGTCGTGCTGGCAGCACCGGGGTTGGCGCCGGCCGCACCGGCCGCGCCGGCTGCCTGCTGCGCCGCGTTGGCCTGCTGGTAGGCAATCTCGCCCAGCTTGTAGCCGGCGTTGCGGGCCTTATCGGTGGCCGACTTGATGGCCTCCACGTCGGTGCCCTTGAGGGCTTCCTTGAGCTCGTTCAGCGCGCCCTCGACCTCGGACTTGGTGTCAGCGGGGACCTTGTCACCCAGCTCGGAGAGAGTCTGCTCGGTGCTGTACACCAGGGTGTCGGCGTTGTTGCGGACGTCGATCTCCTCCTTGCGCTTCTTGTCCTCCTCGGCGTGGGCCTCGGCGTCCTTGACCATGCGGTCGACCTCGTCATCGTTCAGCGCGGTGGAGCCGGAGATGGTGATCTGCTGCTGCTTGCCGGTGCCCAGGTCCTTGGCGGACACGTTGACGATGCCGTTGGAGTCGATGTCAAAGGTGACCTCGATCTGCGGCACGCCGCGGCGGGCGGCAGGAATGCCGGTCAGCTGGAACTTGCCCAGCGTCTTGTTGTCGGCGGCCATCTCGCGCTCGCCCTGCAGGACGTGAATCTCAACGGAGGTCTGGTTATCGACGGCCGTGGAGTAAATCTCGGTCTTGCGGGTCGGGATGGTGGTGTTGCGGTCAATCATCTTGGTCATCACGCCGCCCAGGGTCTCGACACCCAGGGACAGCGGGGTGACGTCGAGAAGAACGATGCCGTCAACGTCGCCGGAGAGCACGCCGCCCTGGACAGCAGCGCCAATGGCCACGACCTCGTCCGGGTTGACGCCCATGTTGGGGTTCTTGCCGGTGATCTGCTTGACCAGGTCCTGCACGGCGGGCATGCGGGTCGAGCCGCCGACCAGAATGACCTCGTTGATGTCGCCCATCTGGAGGTTGGCGTCGGTCATGGCCTTCTGCACCGGCACCTTGCAGCGCTGGAGCAGGTCGTTGGTGATGCGCTCAAACTCGGCGCGAGTCAGGGTGTAGTCGATGTGCTTGGGGCCGGTGGCGTCGGCGGTGATGTACGGCAGGTTGATGGAGGCCTGCGAGGCGCCGGAGAGTTCCTTCTTGGCGTTCTCAGCCGCCTCCTTGAGGCGCTGCAGGGCCATCTTGTCCTGACGCAGGTCGATGCCGTTCTCGCCCTTGAACTTGTCGGCGATCCAGTCGATTACGCGCAGGTCCCAATCGTCGCCGCCCAGGTGGTTGTCGCCAGCGGTGGACTTGACCTCAAAGACGCCGTCGCCCAGCTCCAGGATGGAGACGTCGAAGGTGCCGCCGCCCAGGTCAAAGACCAGGATCTTCTCGTCCTTGTTCTTGTCCATGCCGTAGGCCAGAGCGGCTGCCGTGGGCTCGTTGATGATGCGCTTGACCTCGAGGCCGGCGATGCGGCCAGCGTCCTTGGTGGCCTGGCGCTGCGCGTCGTTGAAGTAGGCGGGGACGGTGATGACCGCCTCGGTCACCGGAGCGCCCAGGTACTTCTCGGCGTCGTTCTTGAGCTTGCGGAGCACCTCGGCGGAAATCTGCTCGGGCATGTACTCCTTGCCGTCGATGTCGACGACGCAGCGGCCGTCCTTGCCCTCCCTGACGTTGTAGGCGACGGCCTTGCGCTCAGAAGAGGTCTCGGCAAAGCTGCGGCCGATGAAGCGCTTGATGGAGGCTACGGTGTTCTCGGGGTTGGTGACAGCCTGGTTCTTGGCGGTCTTGCCGACGACGATGTCGCCGTCCTTGCGGTAGCAGACGACGGACGGCGTGGTGCGGTCGCCCTCTGCGTTGGCGATGATGGTAGGCTCGCCGCCCTCCAGGACAGCCATGGCGGAGTTGGTGGTGCCCAGGTCGATACCGATGATCTTTCCCATGATGAAAACCCCAATCTTTCTGAAGGTCTATATACGATGTTGCGGGTTCTGAGGCATCAGGCAGCTGCCCGATCCCTACCGAACGATTAGCAGCATATTATCTAAGTCTTTCATTGTCAACTTTTCTAACATGCAACGTTACATTATTGTAATTTAGAAAGTTAAGTTATATCAGTTACCTGTGTTTATGCAGGTAGATTGCTTGTCAAGGGGTTAACTTGAATCGGGATGCACCCGAGTCTCAGGACCGAGAACCACCCTTTGGCATGAACGAGAGTGGACCGCCCCGGTCCAGCCCCTCGTCGGCAAGAACGTGCGCTTCTCGCCCCCGCCACAGTCCGAATTAACCTCTGGGGGTTGACCCCATAGCTCTGACGACGGTCGGGCTATCGTATTCGCCAGCCCCGCCGCACCCAAAATGCCGCTTGTTGTCCGGCTTGAACCCTCAGACGCTCCAACTTTCGACGGCTTTGGCGATGCGGCCACGCCACGCCAGGGCCTTACTCCAACTTTTGACGGCTTTGGCCAAGAACCGCCGGGAATCGCCGGCGCAGCGCCAGGAGGCCGGGCGCAGGCGACAGGTCTACCT
>OMWF01000140.1 GCA_900314665.1 uncultured Actinomycetes bacterium | reverse complement strand
GGGCCGCAGGGCCGTCCTCGTGCTGCAAATGTAACAAAACGCGATGTTTTCTCCTGCCCCGCCCTGACTGCGCGGGGCCGCTCCCAGCAAAAGCCCAGGATTCGCATCGGCGAAGGCCTCCGCAAACTCCTCCTCCTGGCGTCACGGGCCGAAATACTTCGCGTTTTGTTACATTTGCATCAGCAGGAAGCCACCGAGGGTCGAAAACTTCGCGTTTTGTTACATTTGCATCAGCAGGAAGCGAGACAGAGGCGCGGGGCGCACAGCGATGGGGGGCGCGGCGCTGGTTCTCTCCCCGCGCGACACCCCCCCGCCTGGTAATGTCAGCGGCTGCGCAGTACGCCCCGACAGTCGGTACGGCTCGCCAGCTACCGACGCGCGACGACGGCGGCGCCATCAAGCCGAACGACCCATATGCATCCTACTCGGCAATGAATCGATAGCCCACGCCGATCTCAGTGGTCACGTACCTCGGGCTCGACGCGCGCTCCCCCAGCTTGCGCCTCAGCGACGCCATGAACACGCGCAGGGTCTGATAGTTGTTGTCGGTAGGGTATCCCCACACCTCGTCCTGGATGAATCGGTGCGTGAGGACCTTTCCCGGATTGCGCATCAAAACGCACAGCAGCCTGAACTCTATGGGAGTCAGGTGCACCGGCTCGCCATCAATCGTCACCTCATGGCTATCGACGTCGCACACGAGCCCGCCCGCGCTGAGAACCTCGGCCGATGAGGCGTTTTCCGCATCGGCGCGGTGGCGCAGGGCCACACGGATGCGCGCAAACAGCTCCGAGGTGCTGAAAGGCTTTGTCACGTAGTCGTCCGCCCCCGCATCGAGCGCGGCAACCTTCTGAGCCTCCTGGTCACGTGCGGACACGATGATGATCGGCGTCTTGCGGATGAGTCTCATCTGCGCCAACAGGTGCATGCCATCATCGTCAGGCAGCCCCAGGTCGAGAAGGACGAGAGCCGGATTGTCGGAGCGAAACAGCGTGAGCGCCTCACGTGCGGTGTCAGCGACCTTTGACGCATAGCCCTGCGCTTCGAGCGCGACCTGGAGCAGCTGAGATATGCTCTTGTCGTCTTCAACGATGAGAATCCTGTCCTTCGCCATAGCGGCTACTCCCCCTCACCCTCTCGGGCGCTTGTCGCATCGCCGTTCCCTTGGAGAGGAAGGCCAAAGGTGAACGTGGCGCCACCTGCGTCGTTGTTCTCGACGCGTATCCACCCGCCATGGGCTTCGACGATTGCGCGACAGATGCTCAGACCCAGCCCAATGCTCATCTGCCGACCAGAAGTCAGACCATCGCCCGTGGGTATGCGGTCTTGCGTGTAGAACATGTCGAACACGCGGTCAAGCTTATCAGGGTCAATGCCGCCGCCGTCATCAGAAACCGAGAAGACCATGTCGCCGCCCTGTTGCTCGGCGCTGACTTCGACGCGCGCATTGGGCCGCGTGTGCTTGAGGGCGTTGTCGATCAGGTTGATGAGCGTCTGACGGATGAGCTCTCCGTTCATCGGCACCAAGGTCACCTTCTTTGGCGCATGGACGGAGATCTCATGCGAGCCGCGGCGGCGCGCAACCCGCGACACCGCATCGGCGATGACGTCGTCAACGACTTCGGGCGTTTCTTGGAGCGGTACGTCGGAGTCTTGGATGCGCGTCATGCTCAGCAGGCTGTTTACCATGTCCGTGAGCCATTCGGAGTCTTCGACGATTTCATCCAGAAGCTTGTCACGTGTCTCTTCGTCGGTGGTCCGCGCGTTCTCGCGCAGGTAGTCAGCACTGCTCGCGATGCCCGTCAGCGGCGTACGCAAGTCGTGGGAGAGGCTGCGGAGCAGCGTGGTCTTGAAGCGCTCATGCTTCATCTCGACCTCTCGCTGGACCGAGTCCTTCTCGAGATTGTTGCGTTCGACGGCGATGGACGTCTGAGTGATCACCGAGTTGACAAACGATTTGCTCGCATTGTCGATGTCGCCGTTGGCGCAGTCGATGGACACGATTCCCAGCGGCCCCCGCTTTGAGTTCAACGGAAGGTACTTGTTCCGCTCAAGTGTGCCGACGCTCTCGCCCGCCCCCGTCGCATATCCGTACTGGAAGCATGTGTGCGCAGGCTCGTTGCTGGGGTCGGGCTCCCCGAGGGTGATGGCGACCGGCCGGTCGAGTATGCGGGAGAGCTCGTTGGCAGAATAGCGGCACGCGCCGTCGGCGGACGTGCTGTTGATCAGCCCCGTGCTGATCTTGTTCAGGCGCCCCAGCACGCGGGCGTTGCGCTCGGCGATGCCCACCTGCCTCTGCAAGCGAGCCGTGAGCGTGTTGAGTATGACGGCAACCACGATAAACACCGCGCAGGAAACCCAGTCGTTTGCATTGAAGATGTGCAGCTGATGGTAGGGGACGGTGAAGAAGTAGTCGTACGCCAGCGTGTACAAGACGCCCAGCAGCACGCCCCAACCGCCGGAGCCCGTCTCCAGGATCGCTATGGTGACCGCTAGGACAAACACCATGAAGTCGCTCTCCGCCTTCAGCCCTACCAGCCAAAAACCGTATGCGGCAATCATTCCCAGGCAGAACAGCAAGGCGACAATGGCGCCGTGCTTCAGCAGTGTTTTCACCCTATCGTTCAAGGCTTCTCCATTCCCGCGCCGCGTCGAGCAGGCGTTTGGCTCCTATGAACACAGGCACGATCTCGAGGCGCCCGAGGAACATTCCCACAGTGCCCGTCCAGAGTATGAAATCAGGCGCCTGCTGCGTGATGACGCCAACGCTGACTCCCACGTTTCCGATGCAGGAGGCAAACTCAAACACCGCATCGCCAAACGAGCAGCCGGCCAAGGTGAATATAAAGGAGCCGATGATAAACGCGCTGACGTACAACCCAAAGAATACGGTGACGTCGCGGCGCTCCTCGGGAGAGCACTCCAGCTTCTTGCCAAATCGGACGATCTTGCAGGTACGGATTCCGCGCCGGTGACCAAATTCCGATTTAGCCATCGACACAAGGCTTCTCGCCATGACCACGACGCGGTACATCTTCATGCCGCCTGCGGTAGAACCGGCCTCGGATCCCACAAACATGAGCAAGACGAGAAGGAACACCAGCGTGGACGGGAGCGCCGCAAATGAGGGAATCGTCTGAAACCCAGTCGTGGTGATGACCGAGACCGTTTGAAAGAGCGAGATGCGCAGGGCGTCTCCCCAGGCGTCCGCATAACCGGTGGCTAGAAGCACAAACATGCCGATAAGCGAGACCGTAGCGATGGTCAGGTACCAAGCTCGCGTCTCCTCGTGGTGAAACGCCTCGGAGAAACGACCGTGCACGATAAGGAAGTTCTGGAGAAAGTTGGTGGCCCCGACCAGCATGAGCACGATCGAGACGATCTCAATCGCAAGGCTGTGGTAACCGCCGATGCTGTCCGCATCGACAACAAACCCGCCGGTCGACACGGCAGAGACCGAAGTGGCAAATGCATCGAGCAGGGGCATGCCGCAAAGGCGATAGGCGATGATACCCGCAACGATTACCAGTGTGTACATCGCCAGCACGGCACGCGCCGTCCTCACTGACGAGGGAAGCAGCCTGTCGGTGTGGCCTTCGGCGTGGTAGATGGAGAGCCCCTGCGTGTCGTTGACGATGCAGGTGAGCACCAGGAGCAGCCCGATGCCGCCGATGTAATGCATGAGCGTGCGGTGGATGAGAAAGATGGTTGGGCAGGCGGTCACGTCGACGACGGAAAGCCCGGTGGTGGTGAGCCCGCTCGTCGCCTCGAACACCGCCTGCGAAACGTCGAGCTGGTTGCCCAGCGCAAACGGGGCCGCATATGCGGCGATGGCACACGCCCAGGCGCAGCAGACGACGGCGGCTCCGTCCCGCCGGCGCAGCTCGACCTTCCCGCAGCCGCGAATCGTGGTGAAGTACAGCAGGTAACCGCAGGTTATGCAGGCGATACCGGGGAATATGAACGAAGGCGCATATACGGACTCCCCCGTGTACCTGAGCAGTGAGAACAAGGGGGCGAGCGCCAACAGCCCGATGAGCATGCAGACGATTCCCACATAGCCAAGAATGGCGCGGATGCCGGTGACGGGCGTCTCTTCAAATGGGCGCAGCATGGCGACGTCGTCAGGTCAGGCGCACCCGGGAAAAACGTCCCGTGAGGCGCTCCGAGAGGGTCTTGTGGGGCGCATCCTGTGGCGATGTGGGGCCAGTACCGCCCCCGCCGGACGGGGTACGGCCGGTCGAGGATTTATCCTGAGCGTTAAACGTATTTGCTTCAACGAGGTCATCGTCTCCAGGCCGCGGCTCTCCGGCGACAAACGTCGCAGCACCGCGGCCGCCTGACAGATGCTCGCCCCTGCCGGAAGACGACGGAGCGAGAAGCGTGCGCGTGCCCGTCTCGATGGCATCCGCGATAAGCGAAGTCCAGTCGATCACCGTGCCGAT
>OMWF01000227.1 GCA_900314665.1 uncultured Actinomycetes bacterium | reverse complement strand
GCCGAGGGCGCCCAGGTTCTGCGCGCCGATGACGCAGGGGCCGCCTACGTAGAGGGCGAAGTTCATGCCGTGCAGGTAGCGGTCGTTGGGGCGCATGCCCACCTGCCAGAACAGGCGGGACTCGGCATCCATGAAGTCGTCGAAGTCGCCCTGCATGAAGGGGGACATGGTGGGCACGCCGGTCGATCCCGAGGAGGTGGCCATGTAGACCACGTCGTCCTCGGGGCAGCAGCACAGCTCGCCGAAGAACGAGCCCACGCCCTGGGTGTCGCGCTCGGTCTGCTTGGCTATGAAGGGAAAGCGCTCGAGGTCCTTGAGGGTGTCGCAGTGCGGGGTGAGGCCGGCGGCGTCCCACGTGCGCTTGTAGTAGGGGCTGTGGTCATAGGCCCACTGGAGCTCCTCGTTGAGCTCTTTGAGCTGGAGGGCCTCAAGCTCGGGGCGCGGCATGGTCTCGATCTCGGGGTCATAGTACTTCTGATCGTACGGGATGTTCTTCTTTGCCATGTGACGCTCCTTTATCGCCTTGCTATACCAAACACCGCCAACCGGGTCATCGTTTGCGGCTCTGATGAATCTAACCACCGCTGCCGTTCACGCTCAAGAGGTCTGGTTCTACTATGTCTCGGGAACCATATATCTAAAATATATATTACCCGGTGAACGGAGTTGGAAATATTATGGGGGTGCGCCGCTTCTGGCGAGGACGACAGCGGATTGCCGCCTGGACCCCCCATAAACATATCTGCGCGCATCACTGCGCTCGGCACCCTCCCCTCAAAGGAGCCACCATGACATTGCAGCAGCTCAGGTACCTTATCGCCATTGCCGAGCACGGCTCGATCAACGCCGCCGCCCACAACTTGTACGCCTCGCAGTCAAACCTCTCCCTGGCCATCAAGGACCTGGAGCAGGAGCTGGGCATCACCATCTTCACCCGCTCCAACCGCGGGGTAACCCTCACCAACGAGGGCACGGAGCTGCTCGGCTATGCGCGCCAGGTCATCGAGCAGGCCGACATGCTGGAGAGCCGCTATGCCGGCAGGGGCGAGTCCATCGACCGTCTGGCCGTCTCCACCCAGCACTACTACTTCTCGCTGCAGGCCTTTATCGACACCATCGAGCAGACCAAGAGCGACGAGTACGACTTTGCCCTGCGCGAGGTGGCAACCGGGCAGATCATCAGCGACGTGCAGACGTTTAGGAGCGAGATCGGCATCCTCTACACCGACAGCTTCAACCGCCGGGTGCTGCAGGGCGCCTTCGACGACGCCGAGGTGGAGTTCCATCCGCTGTTCCAGATCGGGGTGCACGTCTTTGTGGGCGAGAACCACCCGCTGGCCAGCAAGAAGCTCATCGAGCCCGAGGAGCTCGCCCCCTGGCCTCGGTACTCGTTCGAGCAGGGCAGCCAGAACTCGTTCTACTTCTCGGAGGAGCCCTTCAGCCAGGTGCCCCACCGCCAGGTCATCCGTTACACCGACCGTGGCACCCTCACCAACCTGCTCACCAGCTTCAACGGATACACCATTTCCACCGGCGTGCTCTCGAGCGAGATGCACCGAGGCATCGCCTCCATCCCGCTTCACACGGACGAGAAGATGCTGGTGGGCTACATTATCCACCGCGAGCGCAAGCCAAACGAGCTGCTCAAGCGCTACATCGAGAATCTCAAGCGCATCATCCGCGAGAATCCCTCGGTGGAGGAGTACCTGGCCGGCTGAGCGCCGGGCGGAAGACGCCGCCTCTACCGGCGCCACGGATGCTCAGAACAGGCAGCTCTCGATGATGTCCTTGCCGCGCAGGTTGGTGACCCACCCCGCGGGGATGCCCGCCTTGCCGTAGACGATGCCGGCCAAGGCTCCGGCCACGCAGGCGGTGGTGTCGGTGTCTCCGCCCAGGTTGACGGCGGCCAGCACGCACTCCTTGAAGCTCGTGGTGCGGGCCAGGCACCAAAGCGACGCCTCCAAGGTGCTCACCACAAAGCCGCCGCTCTTGATCTCATCGGCAGCCAGCGAGGTCACGCGGTCGAGCCGCTCGTACGCAGGCAGCCCGGGCTTGTTGACTGCGATGGACGACGCCAGGTCCACTCCGGCCATGAGGTCGCGGCAGATGTGCACGTAGGCCACGCATCCCTCCGTGGAGATGGGGTGGGCGTGGGTCAGGGCGCTCACTGCGCGGATGGAGTCGTCGTCGGCGGCCGTGAAGGCGAGCGGGGCGATACGCATCAGCGAGCCGTTGCCGTTGTCGCGCTCGCCGGCCCGGCCCTCGCCGTTGGTGATCGCCTCCGAGGTGGTGCTTCCCACGTCAAAGACGTGGTTGTCGATGGCGTAGTAGCCAAAGTCGAGCCAGTCCCTGAAGCGCGAGCGCATGTCGGCGAGGTCGATGCGCCCGTTGCAGGCGCGGATCGAATCGCAGGTGGCAAGCGTCAGCGAGGTGTCGTCCGACCAGGTGCCTGCCGCTTGCAGGTGCGACCCGTGGCCCACCATGTCCTGGCAGGTAAAGCTCCCACGCCGCTTGAACTCGAAGGGCACGCCCAGCGCGTCGCCGACCGCCGCCCCATACACCGCATCCGCAAGCACCGCCATGCACGGCTCCTCTCCGCAAGGGCTCACAGCTCTCAGGGTACCAGCCGGCGCGTGTTCCGGCCAGAGGGCGGCGAGGTGGGGTCAACCTGCGGGCAACGGTTGCATGACGGGATGGG
>OMWF01000138.1 GCA_900314665.1 uncultured Actinomycetes bacterium | reverse complement strand
TGGGTGCGGGCCTGCTCGTAGGTCGCGGTCGACTGATCGACCTCGATCTGCGCAAAGGGCAGGCCGGCCTCGGTGCAGGCGCGCTTCACAAACGGCGCGTCAAACTCCTCGGGGTCGCAGAACTTGGCCAGCAGCAGCACGACGCCCTGGGCGCCGCTCTCGCGGGCCAGGTCGACCACATGGCTCACGTGCGACTTGTTGGCGTCGTAGAGCACGGAGTCGTTGGTGAGCTGGCAGTAGCCCTTGGCCAGGGCCTCGATGGGGTCACCCTCCTCGGGGACCTCGAGCGAGAAGGCGCGGGACTCCTTGGCGATGTCGTCGGCCACCACCGCGTACTTGTCGGCGTCGAGCATCTCCTTGATGGCGGGGATGTCGTAGTAGATGCCGGAGAGCACGATCTTCTTGTAACCGTCGGTGTTCTCGGGCTGCTCGGCCAAGAGCTTGTTGAGCTCGGTCACCTGGGCCAGGTGCTCGGCCTTGTCCATGTAGTAGCCGGCGTTGACCACGTCGTTGCGCTGCGAGACGCTCACCAGGCCGGGGCGCACGCCGGAGAGCTTGACAAACTCGCGCATGGCGGCGCGCCACTGGTTGTAGAGCTTGATGGCCTCGGACAGCTTGCCCTCATCGATGATGGTGTCGCAGGCCTCGCCCACACTGCGGGCGGCCTCGCGGTACGACTCGGTGGCGTACTTGAGGCCGGCCTCGGTGGCGCGGTTCTGGGGCTGCGAGACAAAGATCATGGGCACCTGCTGGACACCTACGCGGTAGTTCTGCGAGAAGCCGCGCAGGGTGTCGCACAAGGCGCTCACCATCATGCCGGAGAGCTTGTCCAGCTCGTGGTTGAGGCCCATCTCCAGGGTCATCTGGCAGAGGGAGCAGTAGAACGGCGGGAAGTACTTGCGGGCCTCAGAGGCGGTGCCCATGCGGCCCCACACCCCAAAGGGGATGGCTCCGGCCGCGTAGACCAGCTCCTCGGGAAGGTAGTACGGACCCACGCCGATGACGCGCTTGTCATTGGCCAGGTGCTTCTCGATCTGCGCCTTAGGATCGGCGGCGACCTGCGAGAAGTTCTCCAGCAGCTCGTTGATCGTGGACATGCTTACGCTCCCTTCTTAGCGTTGCTCTCCATGATCTCGACGAGACCCTGGACACGCGTGACGTACTGCTCCTCGCTGAAGTTGCGGGGATCGGACTGGTCGCCGTCAAAGGTGACCACCGGAATGTTGAGGTCGCGGCTGATGCGGCGCGCCATCTCCGGCATGGTGGCCGACCACATCTTGCAGGAGCGGTTGATGTGCACCAGGCCGCCGTCGACCTTGCCCTCCTGGCAGAGCTGCTCGCGCAGGTCGGTGGAGCGCTCCAGGTTGATGGCGTTGGGGACGGAGCAGTAGCACTCGATCATCTCGTCAAAGGTCTTGTACGAGAAGGCAAACGAGGGGCCGTACACGCAGGAGGTCACGTTGCAGCCCAGGTTCTTGAGGGTGGAGTAGGTCACGCGCAGGTAGGGCCAGCAGGCGATGCCCTCAAACATGACGCGGTGCTTCTCCTCGTCCTTGAAGGTGGACTTGTGCTCTTTGATGAACTCCTCGCACTCGGCGTTGAAGTCCTTCAGGGCCTGCAGGGAGTCCTCCTGGCCGCGGGCCATGGTCGCCACGGCCATGTGGTTGAAGAGGTCAAAGCCCTTGTAGGGAGCGGGCTTGTAGTTGAGGTACTTGGTGGCCTTGAGCCACTCGTCGCCAATCTGAGAGGAGACCTCGCACACGTGCTTGAACTTCTCCTCGTCCCACTTCTTGCCGGTGATCTCTTCAAGCTGCTTGATGGCATCGCGGAACTGCGCGCCCACGTACTCGATGCGCTTGCGGTCGATGTCGTACTTGTTGCTGAAGGGCACGTCGATGACGATGACCGGGATGTTGAGCATCTGCCCCAGGTTCTCGTACCACTTGAGCATGCAGTCGCAGATGTTGTTGCAGCACAGGACAAAGTCCGGCAGCGGCATCTCGCGCTCGTTGTTGGGGCACTTGGCCAAGTCGGCGTAGGCCTGGCTGATGCGCGAGTACGCGCAGATGTCGTTGGACAGCCCCAGCTCGCCCTCGGCGTGCTCGCACATCTCGAGGCCTGCGCCCTTGGCGGAGATGGCGGCAGCCTGGCTCTCGGGGTACACGCAGTGCAGGCCCAGCGTCATGGGGATCTCCTGCGGGAAGTTCGAGGAAATCCAGCCCACCATCTCGCCGCGCGCCTTGGCGGCCAGGCCCTCTTCGTACACGTTTTCGGCGATCTTGGCTAAGACCTTGCCGGCAACGCTTTTAGCAGGTTGCATCTGAACCATGGATCCTCCTTCGTTCTTTCTTCGGCATCGGCGCCCTGCTTGGGGCGCCGAGAACGCATAGGGATGGTGCGGCGGGCGAGAAGAGCCCTGCCCGCCGCACCGCAGGACGGGCGGTAGCGACCTTACTCGGTCGGCTCCTTCCAGACGCCCGCCACGTTCTCATCGATCATGGCCTTGATTTCATCGGCGGAGTAGCCCAGGTCGGAGAGCACGGACTCGGTATCGGCACCCAGGAGCGGGGCCTTCTTGTACTCGGGCAGCGGGGTGTTCTCAAGGTCGATGGGGGTGGTGACCAGCGCCTTCTTGCCACGCGGGTAGTCCATTTCGTAGAAGACGTCGTTGGCCCAGGCCTGCTCGTCCTTGACGACCTCGTCGTAGGTGGCGCAGAGGGCCACGGGCACATCCAGCTCGTTTAGGATGGGGATCCACTCGGCAGCGGTCTTCTGGGCAAAGCCCTCCTGGATGACGTCGTAAGCCTCGCCCAGGCGGTTCTCCTTGATCATGGCGCGCTGGTCGCTCATGACGGGGTCGTCGAGCAGGTCGGTGCGGCCGATGGCCTGCAGGATCTTACCCCAGTAGATGCCAAAGTTGGGGCCCATGACCTGCAGGAAGCGCCCGTCCTTGGTCTTCACGGCGGGCTGGTAGGGCAGCTGGTTGTCGCGGCGGTCAAACGGGTAGGTCATGCCGCCAAACTCGGTGCCGTACTGGGCGCCCTGGATGCCAAAGGCCTGGACCCAGATGGCGGTGTGCAGCAGGTTGGTGGAGACCTTCTCGCCCTGGCCGGTGAGCTTGGCGCGGTAGAGGGCGGCCAGCACGCCGATGGTCAGGGCCATGGCGCCCTGGTGGTCGCCGATGGCGGGGATCAGGTTGGAGGGCACGGTGCCCTTCTGGTAGAGCGATCCGCTCCAGCCGCTGCGGGCAAAGAAGGCGGTGTAGTCAAAGCCGGGGAGATCCTTGTCGGGGCCCTTCTCGCCAAAGCCGGTGAGGTTGGCGTAGACCAGCTTGGGGTAGCGGTCCTTGAGGCTCTCGTAATCCAGGTTCTTGCGGACCAGGGCCTGCGGGCGCCAGTTGGTGAGGAAGATATCGGCCTGATCGAGCATCCTGAACAGGACCTCGCGACCCTTGTCGGTGCGCAGGTCGAGGACGATGCCCTTCTTGTTGGCGTTCTCGAGGTCAAAGTTGGTGTCCTCGTGCGGATCGCTGGGGCGGCCCTCGTTAGGGGCGGTGAACCGCAGGTTGTCGCCCTTGGCGGACTCGATCTTCACGACTTCGGCACCCAGGTCGGCCAGGATGCGGCCCACGGCGGGGACGGCGATGAACGTCGCCATCTCCACGACCTTGACGCCCTCAAGCGGACGTTTCACATCTGCCATTGCTACTCCTTCTTTCAGATAAGGTGTGCATCTGTTTGGCGGTTTGCCAAATTGCCAAACCTATTGTGGGCTGCTTTAGGGCTCGGAAGGATAGACAGATTGTAATTCTGCCTAATCACTATTAGGCAAATCGCTAGTATGTTGAACATTAACCGTAGCCCGACCAGTGATGCGTCCTGCGCTTCAAGAGGATGTCCAACGCATGCCAAGTGATATTCGACAAAAGATCATCGACGAGTTCATCTCCATGGTGGAGGAGGGCGGCTTTTCAAAGGTGCGGATCACCGCTCTTATCGCCAGGCTGGGCATCAACCGCAACACCTTCTACTACCACTTTGACGGCAAGCTCGACATCGTGCTCGACATCCTGCTTGACGATCTGAGCCCGCGGCTTGTCCAGGAGTTTGAGCCGTGGGAGCTGGTGGGCCTGGACGGCCAGGAATATGCCGCCGCCCCTCGCCGCCCCTATTACGCCCGGAGCGAGATTGGCGCCCACGCGCTGGACGACGGGCGCTTTGTCAAGATCCTGGTGAGCTGCGTGCTGGCTCGCAAGGCGTACTACCGCAGGATCATCACGCCTAACGAGGCCGACATCATGCGCATGTTCTTCAACCTGTACCTGCCGGCGTACGAAAACGACGTGAGGCTGGTGCTGGGCGGCCGCTACCTGCCGGAGGAGACGATTGGGCTATTGGCCAAGATGGGCGTGCACAGCCTGCTCGCGGTCGTCGAACACGTGCTCCAGCTGCCCGACGGCTCCGAGCCGGTTGACGACGACCTCAACCCGTTTTGGAACTTTTACCAGGAGTCCCTGTCGGACGCCATCCGCAAGCACCCGGTCAACCGCGCCGCGCGGCGGTAGGGGAGGGGCGATGCCCGCCTCCTGCCGCCCGAAAGACGCGGTGGACCGATGAACGCGAGCCCGCCCGCTCGTTGTGCCACAATGCACGGAGGCGTCCCGTGCGTGCGGTGGCGCCAATCCGCCTACTTAATCGAGAAACCATTCCGTCAACCTGATCGAGAAGGACGGTTGCCATGACTCCAGACCAGTTGCAGGACCCCATCCCCCGCGTCACGGGCACTCTGCGCGCCAAGGCGATTCACCTTCCCGAGGTGATTCGTCGAGGTAAGGGCATGATGGTGCTGGGGCGCAGGATCAAGTCGCTCATCTACTCGACCGACATCGCCATCATACGCAACTGCGACGCGGATGCCGTCTTTGCGGTCTACCCGTTCACCCCGCAGCAGGTCATCTCCCAGGCCATCATCAGCGCCTCGGACATGCCGGTCTTCGTGGGCGTGGGCGGCGGCACCACCAAGGGCGTGCGCTCGGCGATTATCGCCCAGGACGCCGAGGCTCAGGGTGCCTTTGGAGTGGTGGTGAACTCGCCCATGAGCAACGCCAATCTGCGGCTCATCAAGCGGATCATCGACATCCCCGTGGTGGTCACCGTGGTCGACGGCGAGGAGGACATCCAGGCGCGCATCGATGCCGGCGCCTCCATCGTCAACGTGGCGGCGGGCAAGCAGACCGCGGAGGTGGTGCGCTCCATCCGCGAGCGCTTCCCCAAGCTCCCCATCATGGCCAGCGGCGGACGGACCGACGAGTCGATTCTGGAGACGATAGAGGCCGGGGCCAACTCGGTCGTCTACACTCCGCCCTCAAGCAGCCAGATGTTTAGCAGCGTGATGGAGCAGTACCGCGAGGAGAAGACCAAGAACGCCGAAATCAACCTGCGGACCCTCGACACCAAGCCCGATGAGATCTCGGAGTTCTTCAAGCTGTTTCGCCAGTAGTCGTGGCGGCGCGAGTCTGGTCGCCGAGAGGAGGCCTCACAGCCGGTAGCGGCGCTCATACTGGGCAAATGTGCGGCGTGCATACTCCTGCAGGCGGGTGACCAGGCGCTGCGCCAGCTCGCTTCTGCGGCTGCGCTTGTTCTGCATGATGGACAGGTGGCAGTAGGTGTCGCGGGCGGTGAACGGGGTGAAGTGCAGGCCTTGGGTGGGCTGCGCGGGATCGTTTGCGCAGACCTCAAAGGAGAAGGAGTCTAAGAGCGCCACCCCGCCTGGGGTCTTCTGCACAAAGTCAAAGCTCAGACGGGAGCTGGCGGTGCTCAGGCGTACGTCGGTCAGGGGTGTGCGCGCAAAGAGCTCCCGCTTGTAGTAGTTCAGGTCATGCGCGGCGATGCAGGCGCAGGGCAGCCCCGCCACCTCGCTGCGGCTCACGGAGCTGCGGTTCTCAAAGCCCTCCTTCCAGACGACGCCCGGAGCGGTGGTGACCAAATGGGTGAGGATCACGTCGCCCCGGGCAAGCAGGCTCTTCTCGGTGGAGGGGTAGAGCTCGGCGAGCAGCAGGTCCTGGCAGATGGGGTCGTCGAGCGAGGCGAGCAGATCCTTGAAGGGGCGTTCCGTCAAGATGGCCAGCTTGAGCAGCAGCTCGTCCTGAAAGAGCTGGAGGTTCTGCATCGCGTAGAAGGTGGCGCAGACCCGAATGCGCTTTTTGTCGGGCTCTGCTCGATGGCTGTCGACCACGATGGCGTCGAGCATCCTGTTGTACTCGTCAAGCACCAGCTGCGCATGCTGGGCGGCCGCCGCCCCGGCGCGGGTGAGCTCGACGCCGTGGCGGGTGCGGGTGAAGAGCTGCGTGCCCAGGTCGCGCTCCATGGTGGCGATGGCCTTGCTCAAGCCCTGCTGGCTGATGGAGAGCTTCTTTGCGGCAGCGTGAAACGACCCGCTCTGGGCTAGGGTCAAGAAATATGCGAGGCTATCCGTCTGCATTGCGCTCACGTCCAATATCAGCAGCAACAACCGATAGTTGTATAGTATGCCAGCTTTCCGCTGATTGGCAATGAAAGTACCCGTCCATACACTTCTTTCTCAGAGAGGCGCCTTGTCTGGGGCAGGGCGCGTGTTCCCATGCAACCAACCGTATTCGCCAGGGAGGAGGTGCCGCGGTTATCTGGTGTCGGTCGGCTGCTGCTGCTGTCCGTTGATGAGCCAGTGAGGCCTGGCTCACAGAGAGGAGAGAGGCTCATGCTCAAAGAAGGCGAGTCCTTTGTCTACACGGCCTGTCCGGGCTGGGGCGACCATGACTACTGCACGCTCAAGACCATCGTCAAGGATGGCAAGATCGTGCGCATGGAGAAGGTGGACTACACCGGACCCGAGGCCGACGAGGGCCACATCTGTCAGAAGGGCTGCTTGGCCGGTCGTCAGCCATACGATCCCAAGCGCCTGAAGAAGCCCCTGAAGCGCGTGGGCGAGCGCGGAAGCGGCCAGTTTGAAGAGATCAGCTGGGACCAGGCGCTCGATGAGATCGGCGACAAGCTCAACGCCATCCGCGACCAGTTTGGGCCGCAGGCGGTGGTCATGTGGAACCTGCGCGCCGGCGTTCCTCCTGCGTACAGCCTTGAGGCGCTGATGCCCGAGCGCTTTGGCAACGCCTTTGGGATGACCTGCCCGATGCAGTCTATCGGCCTGGACAACGGCCCCTTCTACACCGAGTTCTACAGCGTGGGGACCACCGCCCAGCACGTGCTGATCGACCCCAAGGTCCTGATAGGCTCCAAGCTCATCTACGTCTGGGGCTGCAACCCCATCGAGAACCAGATGCGCTTTGCGCAGAACCTGGTCAAGGCCCGCGAGAACGGGGCCAAGATCGTCGACATCGGCCTTATCTTTGACGGCACGGCCGGTTTTGCCGACGAGTTCTACGGCATCCACCCCGCCACCGACGGCGAGCTGGCCGCCGGCATGATCAACTACATCCTGCAGCACAATCTGCAGGACACGCAGTACCTCATCACCCGCTCCATCGCCGCTTACCTGGTGCGCGACGACGACGGAATGCTGGCCCGCGACGTCGACGGCAACTTTGTCGTCTTCGACAAGGACGCCGGCGAGCTGCGGGCGGTGGCTCCCAAGGGCGGCGAGCTGCCCAGCACCAACCTGGCGCTGGAGGGGAGCTTTGAGTGGGGCGGCACCACCCTGACCCCCGTCTTCCAGCTCATGAAGGAGCAGTTCTCGGAGTACACGCTTGACAAGGTGGCCGAGAAGACCGGTCTTCCCGAGCATGTCATCGTCAAGCTCACCGAGGAGTACGCGGCTTCCGATGCGGCGTTTATCGTCAGCGGCTACGGCCTGCGCTACCACAACACCAACGAGACCTACCGCATGCAGCACCTGCTGGGCATCATCACAGGTCGCTTTGGGCGCCCTGGCAACGGCGTCATCGAGGGCCTGCAACTGCAGGGCTTCCCCCTGAGCTTCAACGACTCCGCGGTGATGTTCCCCGACGGCACCCTGAGCTCCGTGAAGTCAAACCCGGTGCGCATGGCCAACTGGTTTGCCGAGGCAGAGGCTCCTAACAGTCCCTACAAGGCGCTGCTCGTAGCCGGCGGAAACCCCGTCCACCAGCAGCCCGACCGCCAGCGTTGGCTGGACATCGTGAGCCAGATGGACCTGGTCGTGGATTACGACATCTGGCTTACCGACACCGGCGAGATCGCCGACTACGTGCTGCCCGACTGCATGCCGTTCGAGCGCGAGGACCTCATCACCGGCGCCTGCTACAAC
>OMWF01000135.1 GCA_900314665.1 uncultured Actinomycetes bacterium | reverse complement strand
CCTAGGCGGGCGGGTAGGCGGCGATCCAGGACCGCGCGGCGGCGGCCACATCGAGCTCGCCTCCATATGTGGCCACGTACCAGAAGAGCGGCCCGGCCGTGGCGATGTCGCCCTGGCCAAAGGCGATCTGCGCACGTCGATAGGTGTTTGTGACGTGTAGCATGAAGTTGTAGCTGCGTCCCGTTCCAGCCTCGTAAGCCTCGACCTTCTGCAGGCATTGCACCGCCTGCTGCCAGTTGCCCTGGCCGATGGCCAGGGTCACGTCGATCGAGTCCATCAGGGTGCGGGCCGACCGGGCTGCCTGCTGATTCTCCAAGAGCCAGCTCAGGCGGTATCGGATATCCTGCAGCGCCTGGTAGTTGCCCATTCCGCGGTAGGCGATGATCTGCGCGTTGTAGTTGAGGACGGAGCCCTCGCTGCCGCCTTCGATGGAGTCGTTGCTGCGTGAGAGCTCGAGCGCTTCTTGGTACTGGCCGGCCAGTGCGGCGCAGACGGCGCTGATGCCGGAGAGCGCCAACTGGTCGGAAGGATTGGCGAGCCGTGTCTTGAGCAGCTTGCAGACGGCGAGCTGCTTGGCCGGGGCGCAGTCTTGGGCGGAGATGTTCTGCAGATCCTGGAAGTTGTGCTGCTGGGCAAATCGAGTGTAGATGACGGTCAGAGCAAAGACGGCCAGCACCACTGCCAGCATCCACAGGCTCGGCAGGAACGGAACGGCCAGGTCGGCGATGGCGATAACCGCAATGGCGATGCCGGTGATGAGCCCTCGGGCGTGGATGGCCTTGGAGCGCCGGACATACTCGTCGGCCACCTGAGTCGGGTCCATGGTCGCATACGGAGAATGCGGGGGCTGTACGGGGTGCGGCGGCTGCGGAGGCAGAACTACCTGCATACAAGACCTCCTTACCGGCCATATCTGAGGGGCGGCCCGCTGCGAGAGGGGCCGCTCACTACGAGAGAGGAGCCGACCTCTGCGAGAGGGGGCTGCCCCGAGAAGAGACTGCCTGCTACGAAAGATGGTACCGCAAGTGCCCATAGCTCGGAGTCGGGGCAACCTGTCATCTAGCGGTTGGGCACCGATGCCTAATGAAGCGCGGCCTCTGGGCTTGGCGGCAGCTTACTCGTGCGCTTCCTGCCGCCAATGGGCTACGGGTGTGGCACGGGCGCACATGGTTGCCTGTGCTGCCTCAGAGCGCTTACGGACCCGCTCTATTCTAAAGATGCTGTTGTCTACATGGGTGACCTTTCCCATGGCGCACCTGAGCGGCCAAGCGCTTCGCCGGCCGCTTTAACCCTTTGAAAGGAGATCGTGCATGAACGAGCGTATCAAGAGGATGAGGGAGAAGGCGACCAATACCCCCATTCAGCTGGGCATCTCCAAGATGAAGATCGCCATCGACAGCTTGAACGAGTCGCGCAACCTGTCGCACATCCGTCAGCGTGCGCACCTGGCGGCCGATTACCTTAACAAGATGCCCATCTTCATCCCCGACGATGACCTGATCATGGGTACCGGCTCGACCTATTACAACGGCTCCGAGCTCGAGTTTGAGATGGGTGTCTGGAGCGAGGCTGAGCTCGACGGCTGCTTTGCCGCCAACCCTGGCATGTACTGGATCAGCGACGAGGATCGCGCCGAGTTTGTGCGCCTGCAGCCTGCCATGGCCGCCGCCGCCACCAACAAGCGCACCTCCGACTACATGGCCGCCATCGAGTGGGACAACCCCCGCATGCGCAGCTTCCTCAAGGCCGGCGTAGTGCTGCCCGCTTGGAAGGACCGCAACTCCGGCTCCACCAACGCCATCGCCCAGACCGGCATGTCGCCTGGCCCCGGCTTCTGCCTGAAGTCGCTCGACTGGGACGAGCTGCTGGCTCACGGCGCCAAGGGCGTTCTCGACCGCGCCCACGCCTGCCTGGACGGCCTGCGCATCACCACCCGTGAGGACTTTGAGCACTGGGAGTACTGGACCGCGCTGGTTGAGGAGTTTGAGGCCTGGGCCAACTTTGGCCATCGCTGCGCCGCCGTGGCCCGCGACTACGCCGCCAAGGAGACCAACCCGCAGCGCAAGGCCGAGCTCGAGGAGATGGCGCGCATCTGCGACAAGGTCCCCGAGAACGGCGCCACCACCTTCCGCGAGGCCGTGCAGCTGTTCTGGTTTGGCTGGCTCATGGTCGAGTCCAACACCATGTCCGCCGGTCGCATCGACCAGCACCTGTACCCCTACTACAAGCACGACATCGAGGCCGGTCTGATCACTGACGACGAGGTGCTCGAGCTCATCGAGATGATCAAGCTCAAGTGCACCACCTGGCACACCGTGCGCGGCGCGCTGGGCCGTGGCCGTCACTCCGGCGACTCCCGTTGGATGAACTTTGTCATCGGCGGTTGCGATGCCGAGGGCAACGACATCTCCAACGAGTTGACCTACATGTTCATTCAGGCCGCCAAGGAGATCAACACCCCGCACTTCACGATCACCCTGCGCGTCAACAAGAACACCCCGGCCAAGCTCATGGAGGCTGGCATCGACTGCGTCCGCACCGGCGTCGGCATGCCCGCGTTTGTCTCGGACGACAGCTACATCAACTTCCTGACCGACCTGGGCTTCAGCCAGGAGGACGCCTCGGACTACGCCATCTGCGGCTGCCTCGACGTCGTCATCCCCGGTCGCAGCCGTACCTGCGGCGTCAAGTTCTTCAACCAGCCCATGGTCCTGGAGATCATGCTCAACAACGGCTACGACAAGTTCTCGCAGGAGCAGATTGGCCCCGAGACCGGCGATCCGCGCGAGTTCAAGACCTTTGATGAGCTGATGGCTGCCTATGACAAGCAGCAGGACTACTTCATGGAGCTGGCTGCCGAGCGTGCCAACATCGACGACCTGATCAATGCCCGCCTCATCGCCGACCCGTTTGCCTCGGCCTTCATGCGCGACGGCGTCGAGTGCGGCGAGGAGCTGCAGAGCCGCAAGATTGAGCCGTTCGACATCGCCTCCACCATCATGACCATCGGCGGCATCAACACCGCCAACTCCCTCACCGCCATCAAGAAGCTGGTCTTTGACGACAAGAAGTACACCATGGACCAGCTGCTCACCGCCCTCGACGCCGATTGGAAGGGCTATGAGCAGATGCAGGAGGACTTCAAGAACGCTCCCAAGTACGGCAACAACGACGACTACGCCGATGAGACCGTTGAGTACGTCTACAAGAAGTTCTCTGAGTCCGTTAAATCGACTCCGTGCCACGAGGGCAACTGCTCCATCCCCAGCGGCATCTCCATCAGCTCGCACCAGCCGGCAGGCAAGTCGGTGGGCGCCACCCCTGATGGCCGCAACGCCTACACCATTCTGTCCGACGGCATGATGAGCCCCGAGCAGGGCACTGACACCCAGGGCCCGCTGGCTGCCTTCAACTCCGCGCGTAAGGTCAACCAGGATAGCTTCTCGGCCACCTTGTACAACATGAAGTTCAACCCCGACGCCCTCAAGACCGACGACGATGTGGCTAAGCTGGCCTCCGTGGTGAAGACCTATCTCACCAATGGCGGCAAGCAGATTCAGTTCAACGTCGTCCGCCAGGAGGACCTGCTGGACGCCCAGGTCAAGCCCGAGCAGCACAAGGACCTCATCGTCCGCGTGGCCGGCTACTCCGCGTACTTCACGCAGCTGACCCCCATGATGCAGGACGAGATCATCGACCGCACCAGCGAGGAAGCCGTCAAGTAAGGCGCTTCTCGCACCGGGTAAGCACCGGGTAACACAAGCGGGCCGCCTCGCACATGAGGCGGCCCGCTTTGCGTACCAGGCGACAAGAGACAGACGACGGCCGTCGGCTACTTGCGACGGTTGAGATAGGTCACTCCCTCGTGACTGGCCCTATCTCAGAAGCCCCTGCGTTCTCCTAATGCAGCTCGGGCAGGCGGCCATGCCCCCGAGCGCGGTCTCCCGCAACTCCGCGGGGAGCGACCGGCCCACCTTGAGCATCGCCTCGATGACCTCGTCGAGAGGAGCCAGGCTTCTCACACCCGCAAGTGCGCATTCAGCCGCTGCCAGGGCATTTGTCGCAGCCGAGGCGTTGCGCGTCTGGCACGGTGCCTCAACCATGCCTCCCACAGGGTCGCAGACCAGCCCGAGCATGTTTGCCAGCGCTATCCCTGCGGCGTCCATGCAGGCACGGGGGCTGCCGCCCCGCATCTCGCAGAGCGCGCTCGCCGCCATCGCGCTCGCTGCGCCGATCTCTGCCTGGCAGCCGCCTTCGGCGCCCGCGACCGTGGCGTTGCGCGCTATCAGGTACCCGATGGCTGCGGCGTTG
>OMWF01000132.1 GCA_900314665.1 uncultured Actinomycetes bacterium | reverse complement strand
CATGCCGGAGGCGCCGACCCATAGAAATCGCACAAATCGTTACATCTGCGACATGCAGAACTGCGGAAGAGTGCTGCGAGCAGCGGCGGGGTGGGCCAAGCGGGTCACATTAGGCCGAGACGGGGACAAGCCGAGCGCGGTGCAGACCGGGAGAGGGCGTTACCGAGAGCCGTCCCCGGTGACAACTCCCCACGCTTTGGCGGCCATGAGCGCGAGCATCTCTCCGGTCTGCTCGATGCCGTACTTGCTGGTATTCATCGTAACGTCGTAGTTGCGGGCATCGCCCCACACCTGATGGGTAAAGTAGCGGCAGTGCTCGGCACGATCATGGTCGACCTTCTCGATCTTTGCCCGGGCGGTATCCTTCCCCAGCCCCTCCCGGTCCATCACGTGCCGCACCTTGTCGGGCAGTTCCGCCCTCACAAAGAGGTCCAGTCGGTTTGTATGGGCAGACAGGATGTGGTTGGCAAGCCGCCCCACAATGACGCAGCTCCCGGACGCCGCCAGCTTCCTGATAATGCGCTGCTCGGCAACGAAGAGCCTCTCGACCTGGGGCATCTCGGAATCCGGCACAGCCCCCGCGTAAAAGCGATAGAAGGCCTCGCGCGCCGAGCTCTCCAGGCGCTGCTCGTTACGCTCGAGGTACTCGTCGGCAAACCCCTCTTCTGTCGCAAGACGGTTGATAATCTCCGAGTCATAGAAGGGGACGCCGAGCTCGCGGGCGATGATGCGGCCCACCTCGCGCCCGCCGCTGCCGTACTCGCGGCTGACGGTGACCACAAAATTTTGGGAGGGAACCTCGGAGGGCGTCTGCGCATCCTGGTCCTGCTCCCTGTTGGTGGGAAGCAGCGCATACTCGAAGCCCTTGAGGTGCCGCTTGTACCATCCCACCACCGCGCCGGTAAAGAGCGCCGCGCAGATCGTGCCTTCTCGGACGGTGACGAGCGAACCCCAGAACACCAGGCACATGACCACGGCGATGGCCGTCATGGTGGAGTCGGAGATGACCCTGATCAGCGCGAACTCCTTGCCCGTCACCTGAGAGATGGTGAGCGTGAAGCCGTCGCCCGCCATCACCCCCACGCGGCTGATGAGCGTCAGGTAGGCCCCCATCGCCAGCGTGGGAATGCTGAGCAGCATCAGGATGAAGCTCTGCCAGTAGGTGACGGGGTTGCAGTAGGTCAGGATCCACATCGAGAAGTCCACGATGGAGCCGAAGACCGTGGCAAAGAACAGCTGCTGGACGATGTTGAGCCAGTCCGTGTCGCGGCGCAGCATCGCCGGCTGCGCCAGCGCCATGGCCATGTTGAAGAGCGCCACCCACGTGCCGTACGAGAGCTGCGGTAGCACAAGCGAGAGCGTATAGGGGATGACGGAGATGGCAGAGGTCCCGGTTCCGGACTTGGTAAAGAGCGCCACCCCAAAGGAGATGCAGAAGATGCCGACCAGGCAGACGGCGTATCGCCGCACCCTCTCGCCCCACGGCATGCGGTCTCGCTTGGTGGTCGTGGTGCGCTCGGTGCCTGGCATCCGGACGGTCGCCCCCTTCTCGCTGAACTGGTTGGTCAGCGCAGCAAACGCCGCTAAGGAGGATGCCGAGAACAGCACCACCCCCCAATGTGCGTGTATGGATTGGAATCGCTTCTGATTGTAGCCGCAGACACACAAGCTGAGACCTGCGAGGAGTGCGCCAAGCCGTTTGCGTGCCGGCGTCTTTGGGCGAAAGACAGCGCTGGCGGGCAGGAGGGCGACAATCGCGGATGCAAGGGCACCAGCCAGGGCAGTCTCGCGGCTCGGCGGTCAAAAAGCCCGATGCGGTGGCGTCGAGAGCCTTCCGCTCCGCCAGGTGAGACGAGCTGACAGCCTGGCGCGAGTTCTGCGGCGCGGATGGCAAGCTCGCCGCCATGACGAGCGAGATTTCCAAGCTCGTCGCACCTCCACCAAAGGCCGCCAGAGCACCCATACAGGGACATCCCCGTCCCGTCTCCCCCGCGCAAGATCGTACTAACACCGCAGCCTAGCTCAGCTGGTTGTCGAGCGTCCCACTTCCCCCGCGGGGGTCGTATCCTCGACCCCCGCGCCCAGGCCCACGCTTACTCTTTGGTGCGATGGTAGTAGTCTGCGGTCCATCCCGGTTTGTCCGAAGTGAGGGTCAGCGTGTTGCCGTCTGCCGAGAGAATCGCCTTGAGAGGCTCTGACTTACTGCTCACCTTGCCATCAAAGCTGAGCACCAGACTGTCACCCTGACGAGACCAGGTTCCCTCATAGACGTCCCTGCTGCCGTCCTGATAGGTGGCGGTACCGTTCTTGTTTATGGTGAGCTCGACGTCATGAGCGGAAACGCGGGCGTACCAGGTGCCAAAGTACCCTTTCTGGCTCCCGCACCCAGCTAACGCGGCGGACAGAACCAGTGCGAGCAGGACCAGGACCCAAACGCGACGGCGCGAAGAGGTGGAAGCGGCGGTTGAAGCGATGTGCGACATGCTGTTCTCCTTTGTGATTGCGATGCGGACGAGGCGATGCGTCTTCCACCGCTTTTGTCCCTGACAACCACAAGGCGCAACAAGTAAGCGTTCTGTTGCACTCATTCCCAAATACTTTGGAGTGAGTTTGATTTTGTTGGCGAATGACGCGCGTCGGGCCCCACTCCACGTT
>OMWF01000141.1 GCA_900314665.1 uncultured Actinomycetes bacterium | reverse complement strand
GCCGCCGGGCAGAGTGGGCTCGATGCGGTCGAGGCCCCACAGGCGCGCCACCTCCTCGTAGAGGTCGATCTCGCGGGGCAGGTCGGGGCGGAAGGTGGGCGTCACCACGTCGAGCACGTCAGGCTCGCCCGAGTCGGAGACCTCGCAGCCCAGGCGGGTCAGGATGCGGCGCACGTCAGCCTCGGGGATGGGTGCCCCGATGAGCTGCTGCAGGCGCTTGACGCGCAGCTTGAGATGGTTGGGCTCGGTCTTGACCGGGTAGACGTCGACGATGCCGGGGCAGACCGTGCCGCCGGACACCTGGGCGATGAGCGCCGCCGCCTCAGCCGAGCAGTCGGCGCAGGAATTGTCGTCCACCCCGCGCTCGTAGCGCAGCGAGGCCTCCGAGACGAGCGCCAGGTTGCGGCTCGTGCGCGAAGTGTGGGCGTGGTCGAAGGCGGCGCTCTCCAGCAGCACGTCGACGGTCTTCTCGGTGACCTCGGAGTCGAGCCCCCCCATGACGCCGGCCAGGGCCACCGGCACGCTCGTGGCGGCGTCCGCCCCGGAGGCGATGACCGCCATGTCCGGGGTCAGCTCGCGCTCCGCCTTGTCGAGGGTGGTGAAGCGCTCGCCCTCGTGGGCGCGCCGCACCATCACGTGGACCTTGCCGTCGGCGCCCTTCTCAAAGCACGAGAGGTCGAAGGCGTGCAGGGGCTGGCCCAGCGAGAAGAGGATGTAGTTGGTGACGTCGACCACGTTGTTGATGGGCCGGGCGCCAGCGGCGGTGATGCGCTTGACGAGCCAGTCGGGCGAGGGGCCCACCTTCACGTTCCTGATGACACGGGCGGTGTAGCGCTCGCAGAGCTCGGTGTCGTCGATGGCGACCTCCACCAGGTCGTGGACGTCCTCTCCCTCCTCGGTGAGCTCGAAGTGCTCGGGGGTGACGTCCTTGTCGTAGATGGCGCCCACCTCGCGGGCCATGCCCAGCATGGACAGGCAGTCGGGGCGGTTGGGCGTCACCTCGCAGTCGATGACGGTGTCCGAGAGGTTGAGGTAGGTGGCGATGGGCGTGCCCACCGGGGCGTCGGGAGGCAGGATCATGAGCCCCGAGTGGTCGTTGGACAGCCCCAGCTCGCGCGCTGAGCAGTTCATGCCGTAGCTCACCTGCCCGCGCAGCTTGCCCTTCTTGATCTTGGTGCCGTCGGGCATCACGGTGCCCACCTGGGCCACCGGCACCTTGTCCTTCGCCTCGAAGTTCTGGGCGCCGCAGACGATCTGCACCGGCTCCTCCCCTCCCAGGTCGACCGTCGTGATCCAGAGGTGGTCGGAGTCGGGGTGGGCCACCTTGGTGAGGATCTGCCCCACCACGATGCCGTCGAGCGTGGCGCCGACGGTCTCCACGCCCTCCACCTCGGTGCCGGTGAGAGCGAGCTTGCTGGTGAAGGCGTCGATGTCGTCGGGGGCATCGACCAGGGTCTTGAGCCATTCATGAGAGACGCGCATGTATCTGAACCACCTTTCAGGGGATTGGGTGCCGTGGGCCGCCGGGCGCTAGAACTGGCGCAGAAAGCGCATGTCGCCCTCGAGCAGGGCGCGCAGGTCGGGGATGTCGTACTTGAGGCAGGCGATGCGCTCGACGCCCATGCCAAAGGCAAAGCCCGAGTAGACCTCGGGGTCGATGCCCGCATAGGCGAAGACGTTGGGGTCGACCAGGCCGCAGCCCAGGATCTCGAGCCAGCCCGTCCCCTTGCAGGAGCGGCATCCCTTGCCGTGGCAGATGCCGCACGAGACGTCCACCTCGGCGGAGGGCTCGGTGAAGGGGAAGAAGTGCGGACGGAAGCGGGTCTCGCGGTCGGGGCCGAAGATCTTCTTGATGACGTAGTCGAGCGTGCCCTTGAGGTCGCCTAAGGTGATGCCGCGGTCGACCACCAGGCCCTCGATCTGGTTGAACTGCGGCAGGTGGGAGGGGTCGGCCACGTCGCGGCGGTAGACCTTGCCGGGGGCGATGATGTAGATGGGCGGCTCCTGCTCCTCCATGATGTGGGCCTGCACGCCTGAGGTCTGGGTGCGCAGCAGGACGTCGGACTCGCCGCGCACGGCGGCCTCGTCGCCGGAGCGGTCGACCACGTAGAACGTGTCCTGCATGCCGCGGGCGGGATGGTCGGGCGGCGTGTTGAGGGCCGTGAAGTTGTAGTAGTCGCTCTCCACCTCGCGGCCGTCCACCACGGTGTAGCCGATGCCCGCGAAGATCTCTGCAATCTCGCGCTTCTCGGCTTCGATGAGATGACTCACGCCGATGGGGCGGCGTCGTCCCGGCAGGGTGACGTCCACCGCGTCGGCCGAGATGCGCTCCATGAGCTCGGCCCGCGCCAGGACCTCGCCACGTGCGGAGAGCGCGGCCTCGATGGCGTCGCGGGCCTCGTTGGCGGCGCGCCCGGCGGCCGGGCGCTCCTCCTTGGGCAGCTGGCCCATGCCGCGGAGGACCTGCGTGAGCGAGCCCTTCTTGCCGAGGACCCCGACCCTCACCGCCTCCAAGGCGTCGGTCGTGCCCGCTTTCTCGATGTCGGCAAGCGTCGCCGCCTGCAGTTGCCGAAGCTCAGCCGCGATATCCATGAAGCTCCCTCTCCGTCGTCTGCACACAAAGAAAAGCCCTCTCGCCTTTGGCCGCTGCAGCTTCCTGCAGCACCCAAGGACGGGAGGGCTTCCCGCGGTACCACCTTGGTTGCCCCGTGCGGGGCCGCTCTCATGCCCGCTATCGGGGGCTGGCCGGCTCGCCTACTGAGGATGCGCCCATCCCGTTGAGCTCGCTGCTGGTGGGGTGAACTCCCCTGCTCCCTGGCCTTCGGGCCCTTCCAGCCGGCTGCCGGGCAGCCGGGGCCCTTCTCTGGCAAGGCGGGTCATGCAGGAGACCGTCCCCGTCATCGCGTTGAAACGGTGCGGATTATAGCACCCGCCGCTCAGTCGTCAGGGGAGGTGCCGTCGGCGGCGCCCGCCTCGACGCCAAGCTTCTCGGCCACCGCCGCAAAGGTCTGCTCCCGCGCGATCTGGTCGTACACCCGCATCACCGAGAGCTCGTAGCGCTTGCGGCTGGCCTTGACCACGGTGTCCAGGATGAGCCCGCAGGCAAAGGTCAGCATGGCGATGATGACCAGGGCGGCCGCCAGCATCACCGTGGGCATCCGCGGCACCAGGCCGGTGGCCGCGTACTCGGCGATGACCGGGATTCCGGCGATGAGGCCCAGCACCAGGAAGATGAGGGTCACCCAGGAGAAGAACGAGAGCGGCTTGTAGTCCTTGAAGAGGCCCATGATGGTCTTGAGCACCTTGATGCCGTCGGAGACGGTGTTGAGCTTGGAGAAGCTGCCCTCCGGGCGGTCGCGGTAGACGATGGGCACCTCTTTGACGATGAAGTCCTTGTCGAGGGCGTGGATGGAGAGGTCGGTCTCGATCTCGAAGCCCTTGGAGAGCACCGGGTAGGTCTTGACGAAGACCTTGGAGAAGGCACGATACCCGGTCATGATGTCGGTGATGTGGGCGTGATAGAGGTGGTTGATGAGGCCGCGCACCAGGTTGTTGCCAAAACCGTGGAAGCGGCGCTTGTTCTCGGCCCCGTAGGTGCCGTTGGTGAGGCGGTCGCCGATGGTCATGTCGGCCTCGCCGGACAGGATGGGGGCGATGAGGTCGCGCACCGAGTCGGCCGGGTAGGTGTCGTCTCCGTCGACCATCACATACACGTCGGCTTCAATCTGGCGGAACATGCTCTGCACCACGAAGCCCTTGCCTTGGCGGTGCTCCTTGCGCACGATGGCGCCGTGGTCGCGGGCGATCTGCCCGGTGCCGTCGGTGGAGTTGTTGTCGTAGACGTAGATGTCCGCCTCGGGAATGGCCGCTTTGAAGTCGTCCACCACCTTGGCGATGGTGACAGATTCGTTGTAGCACGGGATGAGGATGGCCACCACAGGCTCGCTGGCAGTCACTGACGCCTCCTTGAAGATGTACCCGACATAACACTGGTAGCTGCAGGCATGTGCAACTTTGTGAGTGTATCCCAACGGCCGCGCGTGCGCCGTCGCCCACGCAGTCTCAATCCCCCGACCGCCTGCGTCTCCTGGCCAGCAGACGCTCGAGGCCCCGCTCGTCACCGCGGCGCAAGGCCATGGCGGGCAGCATCAGGATCAGAGGCAGGCAGATGATGCTCACAAACAGATAGCGCAGGCCAAAGGCGGCGGGGCTGGCGATCATGACCGACAACCACCCAAAGAACGCCGGCGAGAGCGGGATGAGCCAGCGCGGACGCTTGATGAGCAGCAAGGCGGCGACGGTGAAGAGCACGATCCACGAGAGGGTGCCCCCGGAGAAGTAGCAGTGCGAGCCCCGCGGGCCGATGAGGGCCTCGTAGACCGGCCTCAGCGAGACCCCGGTAGCCTGCTGGACGAGGTCGTGCGCATAGAGCGCGTAGGGCATGGCGTCCTCGTCGGTGGACATCGTGAGGGTCAGCATCTCCTTGTAGTTTGAGGACCCCGGCGTCCAGTACCCAAAGGTATTGAGGGCATATGCCTGCAGGTAGGCGACGGGATGGCGCAGCCCCAGCTCGCGCCACATGCGCATGAACTCGTCGCGGTGGTCGGAGAGGTAGTCCTTGTTGAAGCTGTCGTTCCACTTGAGCGAGTCCACGCAGCAGGGGCTGTAGGCCTGCCGCCAGAGGTTGGCGGGGAGGATGCCGTTGACCAGCCCCTGGTACTCGGCGGGCACTCCGCCCTCGGTAACCACCACGTAGGCCACCTGCTGCAGCTGGACGCCTACGCCCTCGACGTACTCGGTCTCCACGTTCATGGCGCGCGGCACCACCCACTGCATGGCGGCAAAGACCATCAGGGCGGCCAGCGTCCCTCCCACCAGCCCCGCCCTGACCTCGCGGCGCATGAAGATGAAGAGCATGAAGGCGGATCCCACCACCAGGAGCACGCCGTTAGAGCGGATGAGGATCAGCAGCACCGAGAGGATGAAGTAGGCGGCGACCCCCTTGAAGGTGCGCAGCACGGCCCCGTTCTGGAGCACGGTGTCGATCAGAAGCAACGTCAGAAGCAGCGCAAAGGCCCCGAACATGGGATCTTTCCACATGATGATGGCATATCCCGAGAAGAGCGGGCAGAGCACGAAGTAGAGGAAGGTGGCGACCACCGCGATGCGTGGCAGCCGTCGGCGCGCCATCCACGACACCAGGTAGGCGATCGAACCGGCCAGCACCACCGACTGCAGGATGCTGTAGACGAGCACCCCCTCCTGGTAGCCGCCCCCCAGAGCCAAAGCCAGCTCGAAGCAGACCTTGACGATGGCGGTGTAGAAGAGGGGGTGGTGGCTGTTGAGCGGCATGGTCCCCATGGCCATGGCGATGGACCAGGCGGCATCGTTGGGAACCGATCCGGGGGCGTAGCTCAAAAGCACGGGCATCCAGACCACGAGCAGCGCCGCCAGCACGCCCCAGAACACGGCGTGCCCGCGCAGGCGGTGCGGGGTCGAACAGGGTTTGAAGAGCCCCTTCCAGCGGTCGGTGGCGTCGAGCACGTTCAGGCGCGAGCTTGCCCAGCGCGTGATGCGGGCCAGGTTGGAGGCGAGCGACATGGCGAGCAAGGTGGCGACGGCGGTGATGAGGACGCCGGCGGGAGAGGGTGCCGAGAAGTGGTTTGAGGCGATGCCCCGCCAGTCGACCTCGCCGCAGAAGGTGATGCAGCAGCGGACGAGCACCGACAGTCCGAAGAGAGCGCCGATGACGACGCCCGAGCGGGTGAGCGAGAAGGCCGCCGTCAAAAACGGCCGGCAGCGCTCCGGCAGCAGCTGCTCGAGCTTGCGCAGCGCGGCTTTGCCCGCCCGGGTGCGCGGACCGCTGGGCGGCGCCTGGAGTGCGGCTGCGTCTTCTGACATCAAACAAGCTCCTTCCTGGGGTTTCCTTGCTCCGCAACCATGGGCGCCCCGCATCGGGATACCGTTCGCACCAAAATTACGGCATGCATGAGAATACCCCCTTGCGCTTTGAGGTGAAGTGCTCGTAATATTTCATCTCGCAGCGGGAAGGAAATCTTCTCCTCAACACATTCCTCGGTAGCTCAATGGCAGAGCATCCGACTGTTAATCGGAGGGTTGCTGGTTCGAGTCCAGCCCGGGGAGCCATTCAAATCATCGGAGCCAGCCCTCATCGGCCGGCTCTTTTCGTATACGGACAAAGCTGCCAACGGGGGTGTGTCAACGGGGACACACGTTGGCGCCCTCCGCTGGTGCTCCCGCACACGCAATAACCAGTTGGTCTGGCTGTCCCCGTTGCGCATGAGCCGTATACTTTGAGTTTCAAGATGGTTCGGAGAAAGGAAGCGCAATGAAGCAGCGCCAGATACCATTCAGCCCGCCCGACATCACCGAGGCCGAGATTCAGTCGGTGTGCGAGGCGCTGCGCAGCGGATGGATCACTACCGGACCGCGCACCAAGGAGCTGGAGAAGAAGCTCAAGGACTTCACCGGAGCCCAGGGATTCGCCGCCTTCAACTCCGCCACCGCGTCGCTCGAGTGCGGCCTGCGGGCGCTGGGCATCGGCCCCGGCGACGAGGTGATCACCTCCGCCTACACCTACACCGCAACGGCCTCTCCGGCGGTGCACCTGGGCGCCAAGGTGGTGCTCTGCGACGTCATCCCCGGCACCTACGAGATGGACCTCGACCAGCTGAGGAGCCTCATCACCCCGCGCACCAAGGCCGTCATCCCCGTGGACCTGGGCGGGCGCATGTGCGACTACGACGGCATCTACGAGGTGGTCGACAGCAAGCGCGAGCTGTGGACGCCCAAGGGCGAAATGCAGCAGCACTTCGACCGCATCCCCGTGGTGGCCGACGCCGCCCATGCCCTGGGAGCCACCTATCACGGCCGCCCGTCCGGCAGCGTGGCCGACTTCACGAGCTTCTCGTTCCACGCCGTGAAGAACTTCACCACCGCGGAGGGCGGCGGGCTGTCCTGGATCGACAACGGCTTCGACTCCGACGAGCTCTACCATGACCTGATGCTGCAGAGCCTGCACGGCCAGTCCAAGGATGCCCTGGCCAAGAACCAGCTGGGGGCCTGGGAGTACGACATCCTCTTCCCCGGCTGGAAGTGCAACATGACCGATACCCTGGCTTCAATCGGGCTTGCCCAGCTCGAGCGCTACCCGGGCCTGCTCGCCCGTCGACGCCAGATGATCGAGACCTATCAGGAGGGCCTTGCCGACATGGACGTCACCCTGCTCAGGCACTTCGATGAGCGCGGCGACTCCTCGGGGCACCTGATGCTCGTCCACATGAACGGCAAGGATGCCGAGTTCCGCAACGCCGTCATCGTCAAGATGGCGGAGGCGGGCGTGGCCACCAACGTCCACTACAAGCCGCTGCCCCTGCTCACGGCCTACCGCAACCTCGGGTTTGACATCGCCGACTACCCGCATGCCTACGAGCAGTTCAAGGGCGAGATCACGCTGCCGTTGCACACCAGGCTCTCCGATGAGGACGTGGCCTACGTGATCTCCACCTTCAAGGACGCCTACCAGGCGGTAAGCGAGGGCCGCTGAGACATGTACGTCCGCTTTGTGAAGCGCCTGCTCGACATCGTGTTCGGACTTATCGCCATGCCCATCCTGGGCATCCTCATCTTGGTCTTTGGACCGCAGATCAAGCGCGAGGACAATGGCCCCATCTTCTACAACGCGCCCCGGGTCGGCAAGGACGGGGTGGAGTTCAAGATGTACAAGTTCCGCTCGATGAAGGTGAACGCCCCCGACCTCAAGATGGCCGACGGCTCCACCTACAACGGCGCGGACGACCCCCGCATGACCAGGATCGGGGCGTTTCTGCGGCGCACCTCAATCGATGAGGTGCCCCAGTTCCTGAACGTGCTCAAGGGCGACATGTCGCTTATCGGCCCGCGCCCCGACCTGCGCCGCGAGACCGAGCTCTACCAGGGCAACGAGGGAGAGAAGCTCAAGGTGAAGCCAGGTATCACCGGCTACGCCGCCGCCTACGGCCGCAACTCGCTGCCCTGGCACGAGCGCCTCAAGCTGGACGTCTACTACGTGCATCACGTGAGCTTCGCGTTCGACGTCCGCATCTTCTTCAAGACCATCCAGACCGTCTTCAAGCAGGAGGGCGTCTACGTGGAGGAGTGACGTCGCGGCCGCGGCTTCAGAAAGCTTGTACCTGCAAGGAGTACCATCAGGCGGATACACCGCCCACGAACTGCAACGAGAGGGGCACTTGATGCTCAACTTCACTGTCGGTCCCGTAATGATGAACGATGAGGTCAGGGCTTTAGGCGCTGAGCAGGTCCCCTACTTCAGGACTGCCGAGTTCTCCGCCGTCATGCAGGAGAGCGAGCGGCTGATGCTCAAACTGACCGGTGCCCCGCAGGGATCGCGAGCAGTGTTCCTCACCTCGTCCGGCACCGGCGCCATGGAGGCCGTGGTCATGGGCACGCTCGACTCCTCCGACAAGGCCCTGGTCATCGACGGCGGCAGCTTTGGGCACCGCTTCTGCCAGCTGTGCGAGCTTCACCACATCCCCTACCAGGCCATAAATCCCGCCTTTGGACACGGGGTCTCGGAGGGCGACCTCGCCCCCTTTGCCGGCCAGGGCTTCACCGCGCTGCTGGTCAACCTCGACGAGACCTCGACCGGCGTGCTCTACGACCTCCCGCTCCTCGGGCGCTTCTGCCGCGAGAACGGGATGTTCCTCGTCGTGGACGCCATCAGCGCCTTCCTCTGCGACCCCATCGACATGGCCGCCAGTGGGGTGGGCGTGATGCTCACCGGCTCGCAGAAGGCGCTGGCCTGCCCCCCGGGGGCATCAGTGGTGGTGCTCGCTCCCCCGGCGCTGGAGCGCATCGGGCGCATCGTGCCGCAAACCATGTACTTCGACCTCAGAAACGCCCTCAAGAACGGCGAGCGCGGGCAGACCCCGTTCACGCCGGCGGTGGGCACGATGCTCCAGATCAACCTGCGGCTGCGCCAGGTCGACGCCATCGGGGTCGAGGCCGAGGTGGCAAAGGTGGCGGCGCAGGCGGCCGACTTCCGCCAGCGCGTCTCGTCTTTGCCCTTCTCGACGGTGAGCCTCTCCCCCACCAACGCCGTGACGCCGCTCGAGGTGGCGCCCGATGCGGACGCCCACCACATCTTTGAGCTGCTCAAGGACGAGTACGGCATCTGGATCTGCCCCAACGGCGGCGAGCTCGCCCACCGCGTCTTCAGGGTGGGGCACATCGGCAACCTCACGCCGGCGGACAACGCCGCGCTCGTAGGCGCGTTCCAGGACCTGCTTGCCCGCGGCGAGCTGGGAGGCAGGTAATCATGAGGAACGGCAAGCGCATCGTCATCACCTACGGCACCTACGACCTGCTTCACTACGGCCACATCCGCTTTCTCAAGCGAGCCCGGGCCCTAGGCGACTACCTCATCGTGGGCGTCACCAGCGATGCTTTTGACCGCGACCGCGGCAAGCTCAACGTCTTCCAGAGCCTCTCCGACCGCATCTCCGCCATCGAGGCGCTGGGAATCGCCGACAAGGTGGTCGTCGAGGAATACCAGGGCCAGAAGATCGAGGACATTCGGAAGTACGGGGTCGACATCTTTGCCATCGGCTCCGACTGGACGGGCAAGTTCGACTACCTCAACAAGTACTGCAAGGTGGTCTACCTCGACCGCACTGAGGGCGTCTCCTCCACCGAGCTGCGCGCCGACAAGGCGAACCACGTGCGCTTGGGCTGCATCGGCGCCGACTACCTGGTCGGGCGCCTG
>OMWF01000130.1 GCA_900314665.1 uncultured Actinomycetes bacterium | reverse complement strand
CGCGGCCAAGACGTCGATACGCGCGCCAAGCTGGTTGGCGGGTTTCTCGCAGGCAAGACGCTCGACCCGGAGTGCAACGTCCAGTTTGGCGAGGGCGGTGCCGGGACCTTCTCGGACGGCAAGCTCACCACCAACGCCCACGATCCCCGGGTGCGCACGGTGCTTACCTGGTTTGCGCAGGCAGGAGCTCCGGAAGAGATTCTCTGGGAGGCGCATCCCCACATCGGTACCGACGTGCTGCCGCGCGTGGTGCGGCGTCTGCGTGAGCAGATCATCGAGGCCGGGGGAGAGGTGCGCTTTGGCTGCCGCCTTGTGGGTCTGCTGCGCGAGGGCAGTCCGGCGCGCGTGACCGGCATCGAGGTCGAGCAGAAGGCGGCGGACGGCGCCACCGTATGCGAGCAGATTGCCGCCTCGCAGGTGGTGCTTGCGGTGGGCCATTCCGCACGCGACGTGTTCTCCCTGCTACAGCGGCTAGCAGTGCCTCTGACCTGCAAACCCTTTGCAATTGGCGTGCGCATCGAGCACCCGCAGGAGCTCATCAACCGCGCGCAGTGGGGGGCGGCCGCCGGGCATCCGGCGCTGGGTGCGGCCGAGTACAAGCTGGTGAGCCACCTCAAGAACGGCCGATCGGTCTTCACCTTCTGCATGTGCCCCGGCGGCGAGGTCATCGCCGCTGCCAGCGAGCCCGGCGGCGTGGTGACCAACGGCATGTCCCGCTATGCTCGCGACGGGCGCAACGCCAATGCGGGACTGCTGGTCAACGTGGGTGTGGAGGACCTCGATCCTGCCGATCCCTTGAGCGGCGTGCGTTTTCAGCAGCAGTGGGAGCAGGCGGCCTTTGTCGCCGGCGGCAGCACCTATGCGGCGCCGGCTCAGCTGGTGGGAGACCTTCTCGCCCGCCGTCCTTCGACCGGCCCGGGCACGGTTGAACCCAGCTACTCTCGGGGCGTGACCTGGACTTCGCTTGACGGGTGCCTGCCGGGATTTGTGACGGACTCGCTGCGCGAGGCATTGCCGTTGCTCGACCGGCGCCTGCATGGGTTTGCGCTGCCCGACGCGGTCCTCACCGGTGTAGAGACGCGCAGCTCATCGCCGGTGCGGGTGGTGCGCGACGAGACCCTGCAATCGACGGGGCTGAGGGGCTTGTACCCGTGCGGGGAGGGGGCCGGCTACGCAGGCGGCATCACCACCGCAGCGGTTGACGGCTTGCGGGCGGCGCAAGCGGTGCTTACGATCCTGGGGGTCGACGATGTGTCGCGAATGGACGCGGGCGGCTCGTTGGGCCACAATGCATGAGACGGAACAACGCCTTGCGACCTGCGGCTCGTCTGCAGGCGTGCAAGGGTAGGGACAGTGTCGGGATTCCCGATCAACGGACGATAAGGAAGAGCTATGCCAGAGAATCAGCAGCAAGAAGCTCCACAGCTTGACGAGATGGGGTTTGAGCTCCCCGGGCCTTCTACGCATGTCAAGCACATGATTGGCGTCGTCTCCGGCAAGGGAGGCGTGGGAAAGTCGCTGGTCACCTCGCTCATCGCGGTGCAGGCTCGCAAGCAGGGCAACGAAGTCGGCATCTTTGATGGCGACATCACCGGGCCTTCGATCCCCAAGTCGTTTGGCCTCACCGGCCCGGTGCGCGCCAATCCCATGGGCATCCTGCCCGTCTCCAGCAAGACGGGCATCCATGTCATGTCCACCAACTTCCTGCTGCCCAACGAGGACGACCCCGTCATCTGGCGCGGCCCGGTCATCGCCGGCGTGGTCAAGCAGTTCTGGCAGGAAGTGGTCTGGGGCGACCTCGACTACATGCTCATCGACATGCCTCCGGGAACCGGCGACGTGCCCCTGACCGTCTTCCAGAGCCTGCCCATTGACGGCATCGTCATCGTCACCTCTCCGCAGGAGCTGGTCTCGATGATCGTCCGCAAGGCGGTTAAGATGGCCGACAACATGGGCGTTCCGGTGCTGGGCCTGGTCGAGAACTACTCGTACTTTGAGTGCCCCAACTGCCATGAGCAGCACAAGCTCTTTGGTGAGAGCCATGTGGACGAGGTCGCCGAGCAGTATCACATCGACCTGGTGGCAAAGATCCCCATCGATCCCGCCATTGCCGCGGCGGTCGATAAGGGCCAGGTCGAAGATGTGGACAGTCCGCAGATTGACGAGTTTGTCACCAAGCTGAGCGAGAAGGTCGCGACTCTTCCCAAGCGCAAGAGTCCGTTCCTCATTGCCCAGGAGCGTCAGGCAGCCGAGCTCGATGCCCGTCTCGATGCCGCCGGCATTCCCAAGATCGACAAGAGCAAGCAGGAGTAACCGCATGACAGGGGCTTAGGCTCCGCCACATGTCGGCTTTACTGCGGCCGCGACAGAGAGGACGCCCTCTCCTGTCGCGGCCGCAGTGTGTTTGGCGTGCATGTCGCGGGGGGGGTGTAGCGAGGTGCGTGGTTTTCAGAGGCCGGGCGCCTCGCCCTGCCGCTCACGGACACGGCGTACCCCAGAACAACGTGTGGGCCTCACGGCTGAGAGGGTGTCCGTTGTGCCGCGGCCACCGGGGCGTTATGGCGACGGCTGCGGAGTGGCTGAGCACGTTCTGCCTTTAAAAAATCTCAGAATCTTGTGCAACAGACGAGCTTCTTGGTGCGCCTTCTGGTTGTCATGCGAAACACCACGAGGAAGAGGACTTCATGCATTCGCTTAACCATCAGACGCCCGGTAAGCTGCGCGCCGTGCTGGGTGGGATACCGCCGCTCTCTCAGTGGGAAACCGAGCAACGTCGCAAACTGTACCTGGCCATTTCTCTGGTCCTCTGCATCGGTTTCTTTGTCCCCGTTTACTATCTTAAGCTGATTCGCGGCTTGACCGAGACGTTCTCTCTGGCCCAGCTCTTGATAGACCCCACCGAGTACTCCATCGATGACGAGGGGCGGGCCGCCTACCTCATCTACCTGATTGCACCGGCTGTGATGGGTTTGCTCGCCTATCGTTGGAAGAGCAAGGACCTCTTTAGGTTCTCCATCATTCCGTCAGCTCTCTACCTGGTGCTCTTCTTTGCAACGCGGCACGTGACCATGGAAGAGCGCTATCAGAAGTACTTTGGTCTCACCTTCTTTGGGTATCTGTACCTCGTTCTCCTGGCACTTGCTGTGGGGTTGAGCATCTGGGAGCTTGTGGCTTCCAAAGATAAGGGCGCCAATCCCGAAGAGGCGGCACCTGCAACCTTGTATACTCGGGCGCGCCCTAGCACTCAGGCCTCTCAATTTGCGCGGCAGGACCCTGCAATGCAGCCAAATCCGATCCTCGCCCAGCTGCCCGAGCAGATGGACAACGGTCCACGTTTCTGTGCTCATTGCGGGTCTCCGCTTAAGCCTGGGGCGCGCTTCTGTGCCAAGTGTGGCACGGCGGTCCGCGATGCCCATGGGGCTACGATTGGCGATCGCTAGCCTGTGGTCCGCCCGATGCTGTTCTAACGCGCTGCCAACGAGGAAGGTAACGGCATGTATTGTGCACATTGCGGGGCCCAGCTGGAGACGGATGCGCTGTTCTGCAGCAATTGCGGCCGGCGGGTGTCATCGGAGACGAGCCGAGACCTTGGGTCAAGCGATTATGAGCAAGGGCGAGCGCAGGCGCGTCCGTCTGCAGGTGATGCCCGGGCGGCCGGCTCCTACAACGAGTTTGCAGAGCGTGTGGCAGAGCTTATCAAGCGCGTGCAAGCGGGAAGGGACCCTGGGGCATTTGCCCAGCTCTTTGAGCAGACCAAGCGCTATGTGGCCTTTTGCGTGCGCAGCAACGGCGTGTCCGAGAGCGCTGTCGACGATGTGCTGCAGAACGTGTACATCAGCGTATACAACGACCTAGGGAGTCTGCGAGACCCCCGCGCCGGCCTCGGTTGGATCAAGGGAATCGCCTACCACCGGTCGGCCGATTTCCTGCGCGCAAGGCGGGACGTCCTAGCGGACGAGGCGACCCAGGACTGGCTCGCGGGTTCGGAAGAAGGCGGTCCTATGGACGATGGCGTGCTGGCCAGCTCGCTCCCCCTGCCCGAGAACGTGGTGGAGAGCGCCGAGGTGCAGCAGGTGATTCGCGGGTTCATCCATGAACTGCCCGAGAACCAGCAGCGCCTGTTTATCGCTCGCTACGTCGAGGAGGTTTCTGCCGAGGATATCGCCCGAACCTGGGGCCTCAACGCCAACACAGTGCGCAGCCAGCTTCTGCGGGTGAGAAGAACGCTGCAGGCCAAGATTGACGCATACGGCCAGGCTCAGGGCTGCAAGCTCTACGCGGTGGATGGCGCCGCCGTGGCTTGGATTCTCTTCCACAGCGACATCGCATCCATGCACGTGGGCATCACGGCCGCAGATGTCATGGCGGCAGCGGGGCTGTCGGGCGCGACATCTGCCGCAGCTGCGACGGGCTCTGGCATGGCTCCCCAAGCGGCATACGCGCCTTCGACAGCCCAAGCGCCCATTGCCCCTCAGGCGGCGCATGCTGCCGGCGCAGCCGCGAAGGCTGCGGGAGGAGCGGCGCTGGCAAAGACCACCGTGGCGGCCATCATCGTGGGGGTAGCGGCAGGCGTGGCGGCAACCGCGGCGATTGCGGGCGGCGCCATGCACTTCTCGAAGGCGTCGTCTGACCAGGTGCAGGCTCCGGCTCCCTCAGCCGAGCAGCCGGCGGCCTCTGCGGTTGCGGCCGCGCCCTCTGTAGCCGAGTCCGCGACTTCAGCTGCTCAGGCCGCATCATCGGCAGCGGCTCCCGCAGATGACTCCGCACGGCTGCAAGCTGCCATCGCCGAAGCGCAGGCGCAAGGACTGACCGTGTACTACGGAACCGCCCGCATCATGACCGGCCAGGAGCTTCTCGACCTTCAGGTTGAGAGAGGTATCTCCGGCCTTCCCTCGTCGGGCGGTGACCCGCGCTCGATGCTCGAGGGATCGAGCGCGTTGGACAAAACCTTCGAGGTGCTCGTTCTTGACGAGCCGACGGACATGACGTGCCAGAAAGTAGGGGACTCTGGCGTCCGATCGGGCATGGCTCGCTTGATCGAGTTTGAGAACTCCGAGCTGCAAGGCAGTGACGGCCAGTCCGTCTACGTCGCCATCGACCTCCGTGCGACGTACTGGCCCTCTGACGCCAGCTTGCCCCTTGGAGAGCCCCGGACCTTGGGGACCGTCAGAGTCCTGGGTTAGAACCGCTGCGGAGCGGGCGGCTAACCACGGCGATGGTGAGTGGGGCCTCTGCCGTGGTTAGCCCTCCTCCAACAGGTCCTCGATAAAGCCTACCCGGTAGTTGGCAAACGCGACCTCGCCCTCGTCCTGGGTGACGTCCAGGTCGACGTCAGCCTTGATGCCAAAGTCGCGGTCCTCGTCCTCGTCGCGGAAAATCTGATGCACATGCCAAAGGTGCTTGCTCTTCTCGTCTGACTCGTCGATTTCAAGGTAGGCGGTAGAACGAGCGTCGGCGTCGGTCAGGATGCGCTCATGCTGGGCAAAGTAGCGCTCGAGCGCCTCTCGCCAGCGGTTTTCGCCCCAGCCCCAGGCCCCATCCAGCTCTCCCAGCTCGTCGCAGGCGCCGCGGGCCGACAAGCGCACCCGCCTGAAGAGGGCGTTGCGCACCAGCACGGTGAGACCGTGACGGTCGCGCACCACCTCGTCCGTGGGCGCAGCTCCGGCGTCGACCTCCTCGGACGCGCCGATGCCTTCCCACTCGTCGATGAGGCTCGAGTCCACGGTCCGCACCACCAGGCCCAGCCAGGCCACGATGTCGCGCAAATGGTCGTCGAGCTTGTCCTCCGGCACCGTGCGCGAGAGCACCCGGTAGGCGTCTGACAAGTAGCGCAGGAGCAGGCCCTCGGAACGTGCGATGTTATAGCGCTGGATGTAGCTTTTAAAGTCCGAGGCGCTCTCGACCATATCGCGCAGCACGCTCTTGCAGCTCAGCTGGTAGTCGGCTGCCCAGGGGACCTTCTCGCAGTACTGGTCAAAGGCGTAGTCGAGCAGCTCCTCAAGCGGCTTGGGATAGGTGACCTCCTGCGCTCGCTCCATGCGCTCCTCATACTCGATGCCGTCGGCCTTCATGAGGGCGATAGCCTGGCCGCGCGCCTCGCGCTCCTGAGCGCGCAGGATCTGGTGGGGGTCCTCGAGCGTGGCCTCCACCATGGAGATGAGGTCGAGCGCGTAGGTCTCGCTCTCGGGGTCGAGCAGCTCGAGCGCCGCCAGCAAAAACGGCGATAGGGGCTGGTCAAGCGCAAAGTTGTCAGGCAGGTCGACGGTGGTGGAGTAGGAGTCGCGCCCCTCGTCGTCGGTTTGCTTGGACACCACGCCGGCGTTGATCAGAGTGCTCAGGATCTGTGAGGCGCGTTCGAGCAGGGCGACCTTCTCCTCTGGAGGCTGAATCGAGTCGTTTATGAGCTTGCACACCCGCGACCAGGCGTCTCCGCCCTGTTCGACCTCGGCCAGCACCATCGAGTGGGTGATGCGCAGACGGGGCACAAGCTTCTCGGGCTGAGCTTCTACCAGGTGCTCAAAGGTCTGCTTACCCCAACCGACAAACCCCTTGGGCGGCGTCTTGAACTTGGCGTTGCGGGCCTTCTTGGCGTCCCCGCCGGCTTTGCGCAAGGCGCGGGCCTTCTCGATGTCGTACTCCGTTGCCTGGGCGATGACCAGCCCTTCGGTATCAAAGCCGGCACGCCCGGCACGCCCGGCTATCTGGTGAAACTCGCGGGCGTTGAGGCGCCGCATGCGCTTACCGTCAAACTTGGTGAGCTGAGTCAGCAGCACCGTATGGATGGGGACGTTGATGCCCACGCCCAGGGTGTCGGTGCCGCAGATGACCGGCAGCAGCCCCTGCTGGGCGAGCTTCTCGACCAGCAGCCGGTAGCGGGGGAGCATACCGGCGTGGTGCACGCCTACGCCCTGCAGCAGAAGCCGTTTCAGCATCTTGCCAAAGCTGGTGGTAAAGCGCGTGCCGCTGATGGCCTCCTTGATGGCCTGGCGCTGCTCCTTCTCGGAGACGCCGTAGCTGGCCAGCGACTGCGCGCTCTTATAGGCCGCATCCTGCGCAAAGTGCACGATGTAGAGGGGCGCGTCGCCGTTGCGCAGGGCAAGCTCCACGGTCTCCTCGAGCGCGGTGTCCACAAAGTCGTAGGTGAGCGGAACCGGCCGCGGGGCGTCGGTTATCAGGTCAACCTCTGCGCCGGTCTGGGTTTCAAGCAAATCGCGAATGTCCGACATGTCGCCCAGCGTGGCGCTCATCAGCAAAAACTTGACGTGCGGCAGGGTCAGCAGGGGCACCTGCCAGGCCCATCCGCGGTCGCGGTCGGCAAAGAAGTGAAACTCGTCCATGGCCACGTACCCGATGTCTGCGCTGTCGCCCTCGCGCAGGGCCTGGTTAGCCAGGATCTCTGCCGTGCAGCAGATGACCGGAGCGTCGGGATTGATCGAGGCGTCGCCGGTGATCATCCCCACGTTGTCCCGTCCCAGCAGCTCTACCAGGTTAAAGAACTTCTCCGAGACAAGCGCTTTGATGGGGGCCGTGTAATAGGCGTGTTCTCCGGCGCAGAGCGCCATGAAGCACATGCCAATGGCGACCAGGGACTTTCCGGATCCGGTTGGAGTCCCCAAGATGACGTGATCGCCAGAGGCCAGGTCGAGCAGCGCCTCTATCTGGTGGTCCCATGGCTCGAGACCCTGGTCGGCAAGCCAGCTCAGATAGGTTTCGAGCGACTCGTCTGTGGGGATGTGCGGGTCGACCACGCTCCAGTCGGGTGCCAACGCGCCCAGGCTTCCTGTCTCCCGTGCAGGAACGTAGTCCTCGGGGTTAGCGGTTGTCTCTTGCTGGAAGCGGTCCTGGTCCATGGTCTCCTCGCGTGACGGGTCGGGTGGTGCCTGCCCTAGCAGTGTACGCCACGGGTGCGACGCAAACAGGCTGCCATACGCACCGGGGGTGTCACTGTGTCACCGGGGACGGTTCTCTTTGACACATTTTGACGCCATCGAGGCGCAAGGAGCCTGCGGTAACGAAGTGTTCGATTTTGATTCTGCTGACTCTCCGCTCAACCCCAAGTTTGAGAAGAAACGGTGCGACAACGGCGTTAAGCGTGGGTTTGGCTCCACGTTTTCGAAGTAACGGCATAGATTTGCGGTAATCCCGTACCGGCGCCTGTTCAGTTCAAAGACGCGGATGCCAGCCAAAGGAAGTTAGTGCCCCAGCGAGGCCAGAACCTCTGCCTCCGGCTTTGTGGCAAAGAATGATGAGGGGTTGGCCTTGGCCAGCGACCTGCCCATGTGGACCTCATTACCGCTGATGTAGATTTCGCCCAGGCTGTAGATGGGGTAGTCGAGAGGCACGATGTCCTCAACGATGCGGTATCCCCTAAACGTGTCCTGGGGCATCCTGCCGGGTCCGGTGTCCGACGAGTTGCCCAGCGAGGAGAGCAGCTGCCCCAGCATCATACCAGTGAGAAGGCTGCCGTTGCCGCCTCCGCCGTAGTAGCCATGCGGGCCGCCGGGGTTGAAGTCTCCGTGCCCACCGTGCCCGCCAAAGCCGCCGCCCATGTCGCCGACGTTGCCCAGCCCGCCCAGAAAATCGCCTAGGTTCCCAAAGCCGCCGCTGCCGCCGAAGCTGCCCCCGAAGCCGCCTCCGCCGCCAAAACCCCCGCCGAAGCCGCCGCCTCCGCCAAAGCCGTCGCCTCCGCCAAAGCCGTCATAGGCCACGTTGGAGCCCTTCTCGGCAGGAAGCTGTCCGTAGACGCGGACGGGAGCGGTGCTCATATCGTGCGGGACCATGCCAATGCCAACGCCGGCGGTCGCCAGTGCAGGGGTCTGCAGAGCTGGCCAATGCGGACGCAGCCGGGTGGAAAGCCGGGCTTTGAGCTGCGCCAACGGCCCGTTTGCCACCGTACGGCGCAGGCTCGCCATGGCATAGCCGGGGTTTCCGGCGGCAGCTGCCTGCTGGTTGAACTTGCGGGCAAAGTCTGAGGTGGGGCCCATCACCCGGTTGCAGGAATTGATGAGGATGGTGTTGTCGCCAAAACTCGGCAGGTCAACCAGGACCCGGTCGTCGCTCGTGCCGTCCGAGAACCAGAAGGGAGCCGCTGAGGTCTCATGGGCCACCAGCGTCTCCGTATGCCCGTTTTCCAGGCGGTAGCAGCGCACGTCGTAGTAGGCGACCTGCTTTTTGCTGTAGGGCGCGGTGACGCCGCCGCTCGCCATGGTTGTGCCGATAAGCTCGCAGTACTGCCTGAATCCCGGTTGCGTGGCATTCAGCTCGCGCAGAATCGAGACGGCGTCTGCCATCCGCGAGGTCTTGGTCATCTTGATGTCCTCGGCCAGCTG
>OMWF01000217.1 GCA_900314665.1 uncultured Actinomycetes bacterium | reverse complement strand
TAGCTGATACCCAGCGAGTCGTACTTGTCCTCGCCCATTTTGAGGTAGGTGAGGAGCTGAACCTGCGCGACCTTGTTGCCCAGCTTGTCGACGATGAACCGGGCGGTCGACCGGATGTTCTCCTCGCTGTCGTTGACGCCAGGCACCACGGGGATGCGGATGATAAGCGGGGTGCCCGATTCAACCACGTGAATCACGTTACTCAGAATGCGCTCGTTGCCCGCTCCGGTCCAACGCCGGTGTGCTGCCGAATCCATGTGCTTGATGTCGGTGATAAAGAGGTCAGTGAGGGGGAGTAGCTTGTCGAGAATGGCTGGGCTCGTCTCCAGGCAGCTTTCCACGCAGGTGTGGATGTGCTCGTCTCGGCAGGCTTTGAGCAGCGACAACGTGAACTCCCACTGCATGGTGCTTTCTCCGCCGCTGATGGTGATGCCGCCGCCTGAGTTGGCGTAGAACTGCTTGTCTGCCACGACCTCTTTCATAACGTCGTCGACGGACATTTCAACGCCCCAGGCCTTGAGAGCCCGCATGTAACAGACGGTGGTGCATTTCTGGCACCTGACGCAGATTGCACGGTCGATGGCTCCGATCTTGCCGCTCGCCGCCCCAAAGAGCAGTGGCGCGCCACCCAGTGAGCAGACTTCCAGGCAGGCCCCGCACACGTCTTTGCCCAGGCACTTGTCGGGATAGACTCCCACCTCGGGCTGCGGGCTGATGCCCTCGGGGTTGCTGCACCACTTGCATGAGAGGGGGCAGCCCTTGAGAAACACCTCGGTGCGGATACCGGGGCCGTCATGGATCGTGTACCGCTGGATGTTGAACACGATGCCGGTGTCCTTGCTCACGACGCCTCCTTTATCGATAAGAGCGAGGCGGACCCTGGGCGGGGCGCTCCCCGACGCGCGAGCATCGCCAGGGCGCCTTTGGCCCAACGAGCAGGGCGACCCCCGAACAGCCTTGTGCTCGGGGGTCGCCCTCAGGCCCGAAAGCCGTTAGTCATGCCATCATGCAGATATTCTACCTGCTAGAAGGACAACTCCGTGCGACCGATGATGTCGTCCTGCAGCTCCTTGGAGAGCTCGACGAAGTAGGCGGAGTAACCAGCCACGCGCACCAGCAGGTCGCGATAGTCGTCGGGATTCTTCTGAGCGCTCAGCAGGGTCTCTTTGCTCGCCACCGTGAACTGGGAGTGCATGCCCTTGCGCTGGACGTAGGTCTTCATCAGGTTGATGAGATTGTCGCGTCCGACCTCGCCCTCAAGCGCTGCCGGCGAGAACTTCCAGTTGAGCAGCGTGCCGTTGCCCATCAGGCTGTGATCGATCTTGGTGACCGAGTTGCAGATGGCCGCCGGGCCCTTGACGTCGTGCGGGCAGCAGACCGTGTGCACCGCGCCCATGCAGTCGGAGATGGGCTCGCCGGTGATGCGTCCCTCGATGGTGGCGTCCTGCATCATGCCCAGGGCCACGTTGACGGCGACGGAGTAGGCAGCGGCCTGATAGTGTCCGCCGTGAGGCGTGGGCTTGCCGTTGAGGTGGCGGGCGTAGCACTCGATGCCAAACTTGGCCAGCTCGTCGGCGTAATCGTCATCGTTGCCGTAGTGGTGCACGGCATCGGAGTTGATCAGGGCGTAGAGCTTCTCGTGGCCCTTCCAGTTGTCGGCCGCAGCCTGAAGCAGCTCTTTGCCGGTGACCTTCTTCTCCTCAAAGACCAGCTGCTTGATGGTGGCCAGACCGTCGCCCACAGAGCCGACGCCCACGCCCTGCGCGCCGATGTAGTTGTAGACGGCGCCGCCGGCTGTGACGTCTTTGCCCTTCTCGATGCAGCCGTCGATCATGTTGGAGAGGTACGGCAGCGGCTTGACCTCCTGGTGGACGAAGTCGAGCTTGTTCAGGAAGCCCACCATCAGGTCGACGTAGTACTTCATCTGCTTGTCGTACGACTCGAGCACCTGGTCAAAGCTCGTGAACTCATCCAGACCGCCGGTGTCGGGGCCTACCTTGTGGCCGTCGTTGGTGTAGCCGTGGTTCAGAGCCAGCTCCAGCACGCGGTTGATGTTGAAGTAGCAGGCATCGTGCCAGCCGTACTCGCGGCCGTCGGCGTCAGGCTCGACGCAGCCCACAACCTGATAGTCGCGGGCGTCATCAGCGCTGCGGCCGTTGGCGATCATGGTCGGGATGGTGACGTCGTCGTTGAAGATCTTGGGCTCGCCGGTTCCCAAGCGGATGACGTTGGCGATCTTGACCCAGAGTTTGTCCGGGGTGTTGGCGTGCACGCGGACGGCGGTCCAGGGGTTGGGGACGCGAACGTGGGCGATGGCGTCGAGGAACATGTAGGTCAGGTCGTTGGTGCCGTCCTCGCCGTTGCGCTTGAGGCCGCCCAGGGTCAGGCAGGGTCCGCCGATGCCGCCGTTGGCAAAGATGTTGATGGAGTTGTGGTCGCGGAGCTTGTTCATGTCCCAAATCTTGAGCATGAAGTTCTCGATAAGCTCCTGCATCTGCGGTCGCGTCATGTACCCGGTCTCGATGTCGTGCTGGTAGAACGGATACATGTACTGGTCAAAGCGGCCGTAAGAGATCGAGTGGCCGTTGGACTCCATCTGCACCATCGTGTGTGCAAAGTGCAGGGCCTGAATTGCCTGCCAGAAGGTCTGAGGGACGCCGGCGGCTACCTGGCGGCAGTTGGCAGCGATATCGGTGAGCTCCTGCTTGCGCTTGGGGTCCTGCTCGGCCTCGGCCATCTCGGCGGCCTTGTCGGCGTAGCGGTTGATCATGTCCGTGGCAGCCTCGTTGCAGATGAGGTCTGCCTCAAGGGAGATGCGGCGCTTCTCGTCCTCGGGGTCGGTGGGGTCGAGGGCGGCCAGGGCATCCTCGATCTCCTTGTGGATGCCGCCGTAGCCCATCTCGAGCAGACGGTGCTTGTTCACGCCCAGGTGCCCGGCGCCGCAGTACATGTAGCCGTTAGCCAGGAAGACGCCTTCGCCCAGGTGGGAGGCGAGCTTCTCCTCCTCGGTGAGGAGCGGAATCACGCGCTGGTCGACGCTGCGGTCGTGCCAGTAGTCCTGGATGGACTTGAGGTCCTGGTAGGTCTCCTCGGTATGGGTGAAGTAGTCGTGCGTGCGCTGCTCGGAGTAGCCCAGCAGACCGTCTTCCATCTCCTCGACAAGCCAGTCCAAGCCAAACTCGGGGAAGGGCGGGGCGTCCTTCTTGTGGCAGCCTAGCGTGCCGACGATAAGCTCGTTGTCGTAGATGATGATGGGTGCCTGGCGGAACCAGTCGGCCATGGCGTGCGCGGTGGCGAGAAGCCACGGCTCTGCCTTGTGCTCCTGTAGGGCCTTGGTGACGACCATGGCGCGGTTGGAGACCGCCTCGCCGTTGGTGGTGCGGTCAGTGTCGTCCAGGATGAGGTTGATGCGCTCAAAGGGAGACGGATCGGTCACAAAGCCCGATGCCCCTACGCCCCATACCTTATCGTACGGCTCTACCTCCTCGGCAATATCGCTGACGCGCTTCTTGGTGGTATCGCTCATTTGAGAGACCTCCCTCTACTCGTCTTAACTTGTTGTCATGTGATGATTGCTGAGCTGCGTCTGCAGACCTCAGGGGACAAGCTGACTGTAAATTCGTCCGATAAGCACCGGCAATGTCGCAATAAGAGAATCGGCGTCGATATTTTGTGCTAATTGCCAATGCCTTGGCGGGATTTTATGCGTTTGGTCAGAAATCACTGCCATGTTTGTCTGTTCTCTCCGTTGTGGAGGTATTGCGCGCTTCCTTATAACCACAGAAGAGGAGTTTTGACGCAGAGGAAAACGCAGCATTGCGTTCTCGCGGAGCAGGGCTCGTCTCGCGACAAGGGCGAGACAGTCTCTGGCAGGGGTTCGTTCGCTCAGTGCATGCAGGTCTATCTATTGGGTCACGACAGCATTGGCAACGTAACAGCACACAAGGAGGAAAGAACATGTCAAAAGGCAGAATTAAGATGGGGATCTATCTCTGCGCGATCCTGATGATGGGCGTCATTGCGGTGTCGTCCAACATCGCCAACATCATCGCGCACTTTGCGCCGCAGGGTGTCGACCAGACGCTGATCATCACCTACCTCATCTCGGTACCGTGCCTGGTCGTCATTCCGGTCACCATCATCACGGGCGTTCTCTTTAAATATGTTGCCAAGAAGATCCTGATGATCGTGGGCGTTCTCTGCTGGCTCATCGGTGGCGTCACCCCGTACTTCATGGGCGACCTCAGCGCCATCCTGGGCATGCGCGTCATCTTTGGCGTGGGCGTCGGCATGGTGCAGACCTGCTGCAACGCTCTGGTGGTGGAGAACTTCGAGGACCCGGCTGAGCGCGACAAGGTCATGGGCACCATGAACTCCTTCCAGATGCTGGGCGCCATCTTCTTCTCCATCGTCGCCGGCAACCTGGGCTCCATCGGCTGGAACATCGCCTTCCTCGTGCACCTGATGGCGCTCGTCTCGCTTATCGCCTGCTTTGCCTGCGTGCCATACCGCAAGCCCGTCACCGTCACCGAGACCGGCGAGAAGGTCAAGTTCAAGCCCACGGCCATGATGTGGATCTGGGTCATCTCGTACTTCATCTACATGATCGCCGGCCAGACCTACTCCAACTTTGCCTCCAGCATCATCACCGAGAAGGGCCTGGGCACCTCCGCAGCCGCCGGTTACTCCCTCGCGCTCTTCGCTTTTGGCGGCTTTGTCTGCGGCTTCCTCTTTGCCAAGATCGCCAAGGCCTGCAAGCGCCTGACTCTCACCGTCGGCTGCGTTCTTCTCGCCATCTCTTATGTCATCATGACCTTCGCGCCCAGCCTGGTCGTCTCCTACATCGGCGCGTTTGTCTGCGGCCTCGCATTCTCGATCTGCATGCCCTGCCTGGTCAACGGCACGGCCAACTCGGTTGATGTGGCCTCGTCGGGCATGGCGGTCTCCATCGCCACCTGCCTGCAGAACGCCGGAATGGCCATCTGCCCCTACATCGTCACTCCGCTCGGCGGCATGAT
>OMWF01000251.1 GCA_900314665.1 uncultured Actinomycetes bacterium | reverse complement strand
GGCCGCGATGGAGCGGCGCGGCCCCCTGCCTGAGCGAGCGGCGTGCAGGGCTGGTCCTGTCTCCGGAGCCCCTCGCCACCAGCCGTTCAAATCCGATTTGGCAAAACCGTGGGAGCACCCTCCGCCGCCCGCTAGACGTCCTTCTCGGCCAAGAGCTCATCCATCGCCTCGTTGACCAGGGCGTCTGCCTTGTTGTTGCCGGCGTTGGTGGCGTGTCCCCGGACCTTGAGGAACTGGATGTCCGAAAACTGCTCCTTCTCGGCGATAAGCGCCTGCCAGAGCTCCTTGTTTGCCACCGGCTCCTTCTTTGAGGTGACCCAGCCCTTCTTGATCCAACCCGGCACCCATTTGGTGATGCCCTGCTGCACATAGGCGCTGTCCAGGTAGACCCGGGTGGGAACGCGCTTATCCTTGATTGCGCGCAGGCCCTCGATGGCGGCGGTGAGCTCCATCTTGTTGTTGGTGGTGTTGACTGCGGCCCCTTTGAGCTCCTTGGTGTGGTCGCCCCAAACCAGGTAGACGCCCCACCCTCCAATGTTTGTCCGCCTCTGGTTGTCTCGGCAGCCGCCGTCGCAGTACATCTCCAGGACCGTCATCAGCACCCTCCGTCGCAAGCTCGTGCATCCGCTGCGCTGCCCACGTGTCCCGGGGCGCACGTCCAACGCCTCAACGCTAGCAAAAAGCGCCCCGCGACGGGCGCAGGAGAGGTCCGCATTCCGTCGGCGTCCCCTCCCCCGCCATGCCGCGGGGCGCTTGGCGCACATTGTGCAGATGAACCCTAGTCGTCGAGCGTGAAGTCGTAGACCACGGTGCCGTCCTCGCCCATATACGAGACGGTCAGATGGTCGGGCGTGTCCTGCTCGACTTCCAGCTCGCAGTCCGGCACAATCGCGGCGACGTAGGCCTTGGGGTCGTCGGTCTCAACCACCTGCACCTTCACATCGCGAGGCGATTTACCGCCGCAAGTCGATTGGGGAGTGGAGACGAGCAGCTCATAGCGTGCCATGACAGGTCCCTTCTCGAGGCGGGGCCATGCAAGCCCCTGGGTTTACCTCCCCTGATTGTACCCGCTTGACCTGCATCCGAGACGGTGCATGTGCCACCGAAAAGGTGTTCCGGTTAACACACCCGCAAGACATGAAGCCGGCCCGGGCAAACAGCTCCGGGCCGGCGTTGCGTTCATGCGATTGCGGCAGATTGCGAGGCGCTACTCGGCCTTCTCGGCCTGAGTCTCGAGCTGCGCCTTCTCGGCCGGGGTGATACCCTCTCCCCACTCGTCCACCTCGCCGTTCTTCAGACGGGTCAAGTAGTCCTTGGTGGTGCGCGCGGCCACGCCGGACAGGGCGATCAGGGCGATCATGTTGGGGATGGCCATCAGGCCGTTGACGATGTCGGCGATGGTCCAGACTGCGGCGACCGTCATGTACGGGCCGATAAAGACCGCGATGATGTAGAGCCAGCGGTACACCTTGACGGCGCCCATGCGACCGCCGGACAGGTACTCAAGGCAGCGCTCCGAGTAGTAGTCCCAGCCCAGGATCGTGGTGAAGCCAAACAGCACCAGGCAGACCATCAGGATGAAGGCGGCCACCTGCGAGGGCAGGAAGGGCAGGCCCGCCTGGAAGGCGGCGGTGGTCACGGCCGCGCCCTCAAGGCCGGGAATCTGGTAAGCGCCGGTCATGACCAGGGCCAGGCCGGTCATCGAGCAGACCACGATGGTGTCCAGGAAGGTGCCGGTCATGGAGACCAGGCCCTGGCGCACCGGCTCGTTGGTGGAAGCGGCGGCGGCGGCGATAGGAGCCGAGCCGAGGCCGGCCTCGTTGGAGAAGATGCCGCGGGCGATGCCCTTCTGCATGGCCACGATGATGGCGCCCAGGGCGCCGCCGGCCGCAGCGCGCAGGCCAAAGGCGCTGGCAAAGATCTCCACAAAGGCGGCGGGCAGCTGGTCGATGTTGAAGATGATGAGGATCAGCGAGAAGGCCACGTAGATGACGACCATGGCGGGAATGACCTTCTCGGAGACGGAGGCGATGCGCTTCAGGCCGCCGATGACGACCAGGGCCACGCAGATGGCCAGCAGCAGGCCGCCGATGACGGTGGCGATGGAGTAGTCCATCCCCAGGATGCTCACGGTGTGGACCTTATTGGGGTCAAAGAAGCCGGTGATGGCGCTGGAGATGGAGTTGACCTGGGTAAAGGTACCAATGCCAAAGAGGCCGACCAGCACGCCGAAGAAGGCGAAGAGCTTGGCCATCCACTTCCAGTGGCGACCCATGCCGCGCTCGATGTAGTAGAACGGGCCGCCCAGGACGTGACCGGTCTCGGGATCGACCGAGCGGTACTTGACCGCCAGCAGGCCCTCTGTGTACTTGGTGGCCATGCCAAAGAGGGCCGCCAGCCACATCCAAAACAGGGCGCCCGGACCGCCCGCCACGACGGCGGTGGCCACACCCACAATGTTGCCGGTGCCGATGGTGGCAGAGAGGGCCGTGCACAGGGCCTGGAAGCTCGAGACCTCGCCGGTGCCGCCCTTCTCGTTTCTGAACATGTACTTAAACGCCTTGCCCAGCTTATGGAACTGGATGCCGCGCAGGCGGATGGTCAGCAGAATGCCGCCAAAGAGAATCAGGCAGATGAGGGGCACGCCCCACACTGCGCTATCGATGGCGTCGAGAATAGCTCCAAACTGTTCAAACATGCGCATCCCCCAACTCGCTCACACCCCGTTGCGGGATGCGCGAGGTCACTGTCAGCCGCCTTGTACGACTGAGCTGCTTTGCAACGCGCCCCAAACCTCGCACCTGTAAGGAAACGGGCGCGCCACCCCCGGATGTCACTCCACCACTACAGAGTGACGCGGAAATCCTACCTCATTACTGTGAGATATCCCGGCACATAAAAAGTTGAACAGTTAAACCGTGCGGCTTCTCCCGTGAACGAACAGGCAACGCCCCAGGAAAGGCACGCTCCTCCGCCCGCCTCACACCACTTGGAACAGGTAAAACTTGAGGTAGCTGGTCTCGGG
>OMWF01000129.1 GCA_900314665.1 uncultured Actinomycetes bacterium | reverse complement strand
TCTGGACGTGGTGGGCCTCACCACCGCGTACAACATCTGCCTGATGAACCCGCAGGCACAAGATCCCGCCAGCACCGCCGGAAAGATCGTGGCTATGCTCAAGAAGATGATCGATGAGGGCCGCACTGGAAAGGCCGCCGGCGAGGGCTTCTACTCGTACGATGACGAGAAGGGCGACGAGTCCGTCGCCTAAACCGTAAGTCGATCGCAAAGGGCAGCCCCGCGGCAACATCAGCTGCGGGGCTGTCGTGCGTTAGGGCATCGTGACTGCGCCCATCCAAGCGTCGGGCACGTCGGGCGAGCGGATGCCGTTGCCATGAACGGGCTCTGCAGGAAAACCCACCAGCCCGCCGGGCGGTGGGTTTTCTGTTAAGACCGACAAAGGCGCTGTTTATCGGGGGCGACGTAGCCCCGCACCGCAGCCGCAATCGACTGGTCCGACATGCTTCGATCGGCATCCCCCACACCCTCCCCGTGGAAATCGAAGCTCGTCGCACTGCTGTTACGAGCGGTTGCCGTTCCGCGGTAAGACCGCCTGTCCGCAGGCTCTGTCGGCCATCAGCCAGATTGAAAAGGAATCAAGAGATTTAAAGCAGTTCAAGGAGCTGGGGCGGATGGCGGGTGCGGCCACAGGGGGGGCGGGTTGCGTCTTCTCGTGATGCGCGAGCTGGTTCTGGGGGGGAGGACGCTGCCGTCAGTAACGATGACCTGGCGCTTGAGATCCAGCCTTTGATGCGAATGGTCGTCGGCCCCTTCTCTTCTGCCGTCGTTTTCCATGCCGTGCAGGCTCATCCTTCCGACAGCAAAGCGGCTGCCCCGCGCGGGGGCAGCCGCAGCTGTTACGGGCTATGTTCAGGTGACTACCCGAGCTTGCGCCTTATGAGGAGCAGGCCCAAGACGCCGAGGCCGGCTATGAGCATCGCGGTGGAGAGCGCCGCAATCCAGGCGCTGGAGTCTCCCGTGAAGGGCGTGCTCGCCGACGGCTTGTCCGCTGCAGGCTCGACGGTCGAAGACCCGCCGGAGACGGGCGGATTGCTGTAGGCGTTCTCGAACGTCGTGGATTCGGTGGGCGCTGAGTCGGTAGCGTCGGCGCCGGAGACGACGGCCTTGAGGCTGCCCGCAAGATCATCGGTGACCGTCACCGTGACCGTCTTTCCAGGGCCGGCTGCCACGTCGTTTGCCACGTTCTCCACCAGGCCCGATTCCGTGATCAGGTACGTATAGATCCCCGGACGGGTAAACGTGATCTGGCCAAACCTCGCGGCGCCGCCGTCGTGGTTGGCGCCGGATCCGGGGTTCGTCACCGTGGCGTCCGCCTCGGGCATCGGCGCGCCATCCTTGGTGGAGAGCGTGAACGTGAACTTGCCCGCGATGCCGGGCGGGGGCAGCCCGTCGTCATAGGCCAGGCGCTTGGTCACCGGGATGGCCGCCTTCATCGGAGCGGTGCCGCCGATGAGAGCACCGCTCCCCGTCCCTCCTGTCAAGCGGTGAGCGGTTCGGACGGGGACTCATCGCTTGTGACGCCGTCTCCTGATGCGTCCGTGCTGCTCGCTGCCTCTGGAGCTGACGCATCTGCGGCATCACGGTCAGAGGATGTCTCCTTCCCATTCTGCGATTCGAGTGCATCCACCGCCTGGATGCCCTCCTGGGGGTTTGCCTTGCGAGCAGGGCGCCGCCCCGCCTCATGGAAAACCTCGCGGTGCGGCGCCTGCTGCTCCCGATTAGAAGGTCTTGCCTGCAAGCGCCGCGCGCACGTCCTCATAGAGGGCGGGGGTGCTGGCCACCGTTCCGCCGAGCACGAAGACCCTCTGGATTTCGTCGCAGTGGCTGGCGATGAAGTTGAGGGCTCCTCTGGTCTCGACGTAGGGCTCATAGTTGGGGTTGGACTGCACGAGCAACACCACGCCGCCGCTGCGGCCGGCAAGCGCCGAGGCGGCCAGGGCGTCGACGCCGTTGTACGAGGTGATGGCCGAGGCGAGGGCCACGTACGAGGCGCTCATGCCGTGGCGGAGCTCCCAGTTGGCGATGGCGAGGCTCGTGTCGTAGAGGGTGTCGCCGCCCAGGCGGGTGACGCTTTTGGCCCCCAGGCCGGAGACGGAATCCTGGGAGACGGCCATCTCGCCGCCGCAGACGATCAGGTCGCGGCCGGCGATGACGGAGGTCGCCTCGGCGTCGTATCCGCGCTCCGCGGCGCTGCCGCCCCAGGTCTGCAGCATGATGGGCACCTTGTTCCTGTAAGCCCAGCCAGAGATGGAGACGGCGTCCGCAAAGTTTGTGGGGTTGCAGGCGATTGCGTACTGCGAGTTGCCGTGACCGGAGCTCACCAGAGCTTGGGTGCATGCCATCGAGGTGCCGTAGACGTCGTCCCCATAGACGCGGGCGACGTACTCGGAGCCGCCCAGCAGGTCGGCGAGCTCTCCTTCAACGCCCTCGGAGACCGCATTGGGACCGCCCAGGATGAGCGCATGCGTGGCGCCCAAGCTCTCTATGGCGTCGCGGCAGGCGCCGGAGAGCTCGGAGGTGCCGGTCAACAGGATCGGGGCGTCGAAGGTGCCGGCCAGGCCGGCCCCGGACAGGGCGTCGTAGTAGGTGTCGTCGCGGGAGATGACCACGTACTCGCTCTTCTCGCCCTCGTAGGCCTCGGCGGCGATGGCGGCCGCGGTGTCGTCGGAGATGGCGCCGGACAACCGCTCGACGCGGGCGCCGTCCAGGATGTAGAAGCTCTTCGTGAGGGTGCCGCCGTACGAGCCGATGCCGGTGATGGTGGCCGTGGCTTTGCCGGGATCCACGTT
>OMWF01000234.1 GCA_900314665.1 uncultured Actinomycetes bacterium | reverse complement strand
TCGCGCCGCGGCTTCCTCATCGGCGCGGGCTGCGTCGCCGTGGCCGCCGCGGGAGGCGCCATCGCCTACAACGCGCTGCGCCCCCGCGCGTTTGGCGAGAAGAGCTGGGGCGAGATCTCGGACCTCGCCTCCCAGATCGCTGGCGCGTCCAGCCGGAAGGCCGCGCTCGCACTCGCGGCCAAGGCGGGCCTCGCCACCAAGGGCGGCAGCATCCGCACGGACCTGACCAAGGAGATCACGCTATCCGACGGCACCTCCGCCACCGTGCAGGTGGTGGACTTCTGGCACGACGACGTGTCCGGCGGCAAGGCCGGCATGACGTTTGCCTTTACGCAGCCCGTCGCCAGGCGCAACATGTCCGGCACGAGGATGGCCTCGGGCGGCTGGGAGCAGTGCCAGATGCGCTCCTGGCTTAACGACGAGTTCTGGTCGCGCCTCCCCAAGGACCTGTCCAAGCACATCAAGGCCGCAACCAAGCTGACCAACAACGCGGGCGCCACCAAGGTCGCGTCCAGCGTGACGGCCACCAGCGACAAACTCTGGCTCTTCTCGGTAGAGGAGCTTGGCGGCAACCGCAGCGCCGCCGCGCTCGGCAAGGACTTCATGTACGTGGCGGAGGTCATCGGCGCGGAGGGCACGCAGTACCTGCTGTGGAGCGATCAGGACGTGAGCACGGACGCCATGTCGAACACCGCCACGCGCCGCAAGTGGAACGGCAAGCGCTGCTACTGGTGGACGCGCTCCCCCAGCCCGGACTGCTCCGAGGCGGACAACCAGACCTGGTTCAACCGCGTGGGCCCCAACGGCGACGTGTTCGACTTTGCCACGGCCGCCACGGGCGACGGCAAGGTGACCACCGCGCTGCCGGGCTTCTGCATCTAAGCGAAGCGGCGGCGTCGCTTGCACTTGCCTGCGGCCGCGCACCGCGGCTACTCCGTGGTAATGGTCTTCGTCATGTCGTCTATCACCTTGGAGCCCTCGTCCTGCCGGCTCTTGGGCCACGTGAAGTCGAGCGTCACAATGCGGCTGTCATCCACGTATTCGCGCAGGTAGTGACCCGTGCTACCGTCCCAGTAGCTCACGACGAACCACCCGTCGCCCTGCGTCTTGTACGTGAGGTTGTGGCTCCCGGCCGCGGCGGCCTGCTCGCTGTCGAGCGTGGCGCCGTCCGAGTTCGCCTTCGTCCACGCGTAGATGTTCATGTCCGCGGACGAATCTTTCATGTGTATGCCGTTGCCATCCGAGTCCACGGTGTAGCTCATCCCGGTGGGCAGCGTCACGCCGATGCCGTAGTCCTCAAACTCGAGCCTGCCGGTGGACGGGTCGTACGCGACGGTCGCGTCCGCCGCGGAGTTGCTCGAGCCACTGTCGTCGGACGAGCTCCCGTCGTCCGAGCCCGAGCCGTCCGTCGCACTCGCGCTTGACTTGCCCGAGCTCGCGCCCGAGCCCGAACTCGAGCCCTTCCCCGCGGAGCCCTTCGAGCCCGACGTCGCGGACTGCGTCGCGGTGCCGGATCCCGAACTCCCCGTCCGAGCGCCCAGCGCGCCCGTGCCAAACGCGACGCCCACCGCGATGGCGGCCACCGCCACGACGCCCACGACCACGAACGGCCACTTCTTCCTGTCCCCCGCAGCGTTCCTGCCGGCCACGGCAGCATCCGCGCGCGCTCCGCCGTCGGGCGAGAAGGACGCACCCTGCCAGCTGGTGGTGTTGCCCTTGGCGGCACCGGCTCGCGTCACAGGTATGGGACGGACCACGGTCGGCTGCTCCACGGGACGCTCCGTTGGCCGCGTGCCCGCTACCGAGGTGTCCTCGTCCTTCTCACCCAGCCCGTCCGCGGACATCAAATCGGCAACCTTGCCGAAGTCAAAGCCACACTGGACGCAGAACTTTGCGTCGTCTCGGTTCTTCGCTCCGCACTCGGGACAGAACATCCTGCCAAACCCCCATCTATTCGTCGGGCTCCGTCACATGCTCGTACTCCGCCACCGGAGCGTCGTCGGCCTCGGCCGGCGTCGCGGCGGGAGCCGGCTGTGGCTGCCCCGCGATCACATCGGCAATGGGAAGGCCGCAGCCGCTGCAGAACAGGTCGCCCGCCGCGACGGTGGACCCGCACTTGGGGCAGCGGTACGTCTGGGCGGCGGCGCTTGCAGCTGCCTGCTCGGCCTTGATCTGCTCGATCTGCGCCTCGAGCTTCGCGCGCTGCGCGTCGATCTCGGCTATCCCGTCATACAGCGCCTCGCGGCCCGCGGTCAGGGCGGGGTCGTTGCGCGTCTGCTCGTACAGGCTTGCGCCAAGCTGCGCCGCCAGGTTCTGGCGCTGCCTCATGAGGTCGGCCATCTGCAGGCTCAGTTGGGCCGTCTTGCCGGACCTGCTCACGGTGTTGACGCCGCGATTCAACGAGTTGGCCACATTGTCAAGAAATCCCATGTCAACCTCGCAATCCCCGCGTCATAGCCGCGGCTGCGCTCCCTGCCCCGCGTGCGACCGTCCCGCACGCCGGAGCCCCTTCACCATCAGGATATGGCTAAACCAGCCGAGCTGTCACTTAACTTTGCCACCGGAGCTGCCGCGGCGCCGCCGCGACCCCTACATCCATCCCCTACGCACGAGGATGACGGAGAGGACAACGCACACGATAGCGGTGCCGCCGCAGATGATGCCAAAGCCATGCGGAACGTTGGCGAGCGGCATCCAGCTCAGGTCCACGTTCATGCCGTACAGGCCGGATATCACCGTGGGGATGGAGAGGATGAGCGTGATCGATGTGAGCCGCTCCATCACGTTGTTGAGGCGGGAATCCATGAGCGAGCTCAGGAGGTCCCTCGTTCCACCCATGATGTCGCGATAGATCTGGGCCATCTCGATGGCCTGCTGCGTCTCCGTGGCCGCATCCTCAAGCAGGTCCTCCGTGCTCTGACCAGGGTGAAGGCGCCCCGACCGCTGCAGCCGCGTGAGGACGGAGCCGTTGCCGCGAAGCGACGTCGCAAAGTAGACGAGCGTCGTCTCCACCTCATGCAGGCTCATGAGGTCCTCTTCCGTGGTTGACTTCTTGATCTTCTCCTCAAAGTCTCGCCGCTGCCGGTCAATGGAGCGCAGGTCCCGCTGGTACAGCAGCGCCGCGCGCAGCAAGATGCGATACAGGAACCTGCGCCGCTCCCGCGTCGATAGCTCCTGCCCGGAGCCGACCCGTCCCGTCGAGAGTATCGGCGTGTCCTGCGCGCAGACCGTGATCACGTTGCGCTCGCAGATGATGATGCCCAGGGGAATCGTGTCAAACGTCGACACGCCATGGCGCACGTCGCCCACTGGGATGTCAATCAGCACGAGCGAGAAGTCCCTCTCGTACACGACGCGGCTCTTCTCCTCCGGGTCGTTCGCGGCGGCGATGTCCGCGGGGTCAACGCCGGAAAGCCTCGACGCAACCGACTCCACCTCGTCAAGCGAAGGCGACGTGAGCTTCACCCAGACCCAGTCGCCAATCGCGTCCACCGCATGTGTGCCCGAGTCGTCCGTTCTGTAAAGCTTAATCACCGCGCACCCCCTGCCAACCGCCCTGACCTCCAAGTATGCTCCCCCGCGCCGCCACGCCGCCCAGAAAACCCGATGGCGTACAAACCCATTAAGTGGAACGGTCGCATAGCGCCAGCAAGCATAAAGGGCGAGAAGAACGTGGCTCCTCGCCCCACAATCAATGCTTATCTAACAGGACTTATGCGTCCATTTCCACGAGAAGAGATCTTCTCGGGTAGGCAAATTTACTGGCTTCTTTTCTGTAGCAGACAGACCAAAGACGTCAAACCTGCCCATACCATTTAGCTTTGCCACCAACACGTCCAAGTCAGCTATGGGTCTCTCCGACTGAGAATCCTCGCGATACTTCCTCACTTGCTCAGCGCTCTTCATTGCATCTGGTGTTTTCTTTACAAGAAATTCCCAGTCCAAAGTGCCCTTTCTCTTGGAGTACTCAGGCCAATGAGTTTGCAGCTGTGCTATGACATCCGCAACGCTAGGAAAGCTGCGTGTCGTACTTACGAAGTGGAGCAAGAACCAGTACTCGATGCCAGGAGAGTCCAGCACGAGGCTAACATCATCGCCCGACCGATTGATTGCACGCAAAACGTTTTCCGGAGACCCATTGCCATGCTCCGACTCCGTATCCGCAACAACCCAGACTTCGTCGACGTCCGATGCTGATCTCTTTCTCTTAGACTTCCGTAGAAGCTCTTTCGCTTCCACAACTATTCCTTCAGCGTCGCTATGCTCAGCCTTGCGGATGTCAACCAGGTCGCCGGGAACACGAAGAGCCCCCATAAGAGCCTTGAGATACTCTGGTTCAGTTACCTCCCCTTCTACCAATATGACAATCGAAGGTCTGGGGGATCTCTTGGGGGCATTACGACTATAGCTGCGCTTTTCACTCATGATGGTCACCCTTGGAAAGCAGCACCCCGAAGTCTTCGGGAAGCACAGGGACACCGGCATACCTTCCCAACAAGTACCCCTGGGCAATCGGCTCGCCCTTGCGGGGAGAATAGTCAGAAAGCGGATAGAGTACCGTGCCCCCATCAGGTCCTTTATCTGTTAGCCAGATTTGATCCCGCTCCAAAGTGTTCCCTGACATCAAATACGTTTGATGCGCGGTAAAAATCAGCTGAGCGGACCTCTCATTCTCCTTCTCTTTTTCATCCCCCTTCAACTCCGGACGCTCAAACATCTGTACAACCCGTTTTGCCAAGATAGGATGCATGGATGCATCGAGCTCATCAACTACGAGCGTTGCATCATTCTCCAGCGCCTCCCCTATGAAGGAGCTCAGCGAGAACACCTGCATGGTGCCCAGCGACTCGTTCATCAGGTTGATGTCGCCCTCGCCCATATTGCCCTTGTGCTCCAGCACTACGGATTTTTGAATGATTGGCTCCCCATTTCCCTCTGCGTCCTCGCTTGCCGCAGCCGGCCTCTTCGGAACCTTTCGACGAACCACCTTGGCGGACGAAATGCCGACATCGGAATCGCGCATCATCTTCTGCACGAGGTCGCGCTGAAAGTCGCTGCCTGTCTGTCCGTCCAATACTTCACCCGATACAGGGAAGTCCAGCCAGCGGTCCCTCACCCGATCGAGAACGATCAGCCCATCGCGGAAGAAGTCGCCGGCCCCCTTGATCACGTCAAAGCCCTGCAGCCCTGGATGTCCATACAGGAATGACAAGAGCAGCGTATTGGGATTGAGCATGCTCGCAACGACATCGTTGATGGGCAAGTACGACGAGTCCTGAACTTTGGGACTACCGGATGAGCTGGCCGAGCGTTCGTACAAGGTCCGCCTGAGACCTTTCGGAAAAGAGCACAGCCGCTCTTCAACTATCCTCTGGTCGTCATGCGAGAATTCATATTCGTAGCGAACGCCTCCCCAATAGAAGGCGATGAAATACTCCGTTGGATTCTTACTAGAGCTCTGATCCAAAACGAACGGATCGTATGGCAGCTCATCTGTTGGCGCATAGGACGAGGAATCCCGGACGATTCGCTGCATGGCCTTCATTGCATGGACAACATTTGACTTTCCCGAGCCATTGGCACCATAGATCGCCACAGATCGCAGGAAATCCTTTCCGGATAGTCCTGGCAGCCGCTTCTGTATCAGCTGCAGCTGACGATTTGCCCGCGCGCTATCATCCGACTTCTTCCCCGAGTAATACGGAGACGCAACCAGGTTAAGCACCTGCTCGTCACGAATCGATCGATAGTTCTTTACGGAAAATAGGATGAGCATAAAGTCCCTCCAAAAGTAGAACTAATCGATGGCAATCTACCATATCAACAATACTAGGGGAATTATCGCGTATATTCCTCGATAATCGCCATTAATTTTGTTGACGAGTGAAAAGTACTGACCTATGACCCTATGAGCTCCCCAGCGAGTTCGCGATTCACGATGCGAACGCTGCAGTCGTCCGAGTGGCCAAAGGCCAGGGGCGGAATGCCGCCGAACCAAACAAGTTCGCCGTCGAAGACCGCGGCGTTCACGAGCTTTCCCGCAGTCCGAGTGACCCTGCACCCCATCAGCTGCAACCGACTCAGGCAAGCTTGCACGCCGTCCGACTCCTCCTTCGCGGGAGCCATGACCAACACCTCTACGCCGCGAGCCAAGGCGTCTCGGAGCACAGGCTCCATGACATCCACCGCCTTCGATGCCACCCATGCCGAGAAGAGCACGACCTTCGCCCGGGCCTTTTGGATATCGCCTTGCAAAAGCGTCGTCGCAGCATGACCGGCAG